>JAXDLD010000207.1:0-16713 GCA_034666805.1 Acidobacteriota bacterium | reverse complement strand
CGCGCCGCGTCCGCAGCCCGCTGCCGCAGATCCAGCATCCCCCCAAAGACCGACGAGACGAACACCCGGCCGAGGCGCATCAGCGCTCCTTTGAGAGATCGACGAAAGAAGGATATCGCAGGTGAGGGGGGACCCTACTGAAAGATCCACGGCCAGTGCATCGAGCTGGAGGAGATCGAGGCCACCCCTGGCTCTCATCCCGAGGTCGCCGAGGTAGCTGTCCTGGCGCGCGAAGAGGCAGGTGGCAAGCGCCTCGTCACCTACGTGGAGCCCCGGTCCGGTTGTCGGGATATCATGCTGGTTGCTGGGATCTGGATGGACCCAGGGGTACGAGAATGAAACTCTTCTTCACGATTTTGCCTTTACTGCTGTTGATGGCGCCATTGTTCGTGAGCGCTCTGATGCTCCGTCTCAGCCACAAGAAGAGTGACGGTGCGCGTCGCTCCGAAGCTCACCACGAGGCCTAAGCCCCGCGGCGCTCTCCCTCTACTCCCCCCGTAACATCCGTCTACGGATCGGCACAGTCGCCTGCTACGCAGAAGACGTTCGCGTCGATCAGGATCACGAATAGCGGCCGGCGACGGACTCCTCGACCATGGTCTCCACCGGGGCTATCGGCGCTTCCAGCGTCTTCAACAGCGCCAGGGCTTCGCGTGGGCCAAGGGCTGATCTGCCCGGCGCTTCGTCCGCTTTTTCCCGGAGCTGCCGCCTCATGGGCATGAGTATGATTCGTGCTTGGAGGTCGGTCAACCGCACGTCCCTATTCATCATCGCGGCGGCTATGGGAGTCAGGTCCCCCTACTCCCCCCGCATCGCCGTCAGCGGATCAACCGCCGTCGCCCGCCGGGCCGGCAGGTAGCTGGCGAGGAAGGCGACCCCGGTCAGGAGCGCGGCCACGGCGGGGAAGGTGAAGGCGTCCGCCGTGCCCACTCCATAGAGGAGGCTCCGGAGGAGCCGGGTGGCGGCGAGGGAGCCGGCGAGGCCCACGACCACTCCCAGCAGGGCCACCCCCATCGCCTGGGAAAGAACGAGCCGGAACACCCGCGAGCGGTCGGCGCCGAGGGCCATGCGGATGCCGATCTCCCGCCGCCTTTCGGCGACCGCGTAGCTCATCACTCCATAGAGACCCACCGCGGCGAGGGCGAGGGCCAGGGCGGCGAAGAGGCCGAAGAGGACGGTGCTCAGGCGCGCCGGGGCGAGGGCTTCTGAAACCACCTCGGCCAGCGGCCGGACGTGGAAGACCGGGAGGTCGGGGTCGATCGCCGAGACCGCCCGCCGCGCCGGTCCGGCGAGGGCCCCCGGCGTCTTGTCGCTGGCGAGGAGGAGGGTGAAGTCGGCCAAGGGCTCCTGGGCGAAGGGCCAGAACATCTCCATCCCCGACTCTTCCTTGAGCGCCGTGTGGCGGACGTCGCCCACGACCCCGACGACCGTGACCCACTCCGGCTCCTCTCCGGGCCCCGGGACCCCGAGCGTGAGCCGCCGGCCCAGGGGGTTCTCGCCGGGGAAGAGGCTCCGCGCCATGGTCTCGTTCAAGAGAATCACCCGCGGCGCTCCGGTGCGGTCGGCGGCGGTGAAGACCCGGCCGCAGCGGAGCGGTATGCCCATGGCCGCGAAGTAGCCGGGGGAGACGGCGCGGTAGTTGGCGTGCGGCGCCTGGGCGGGGCTCGCCACCGGACGCTTCTCGACCGTGAAGAGGAGCTGCGGGGTGTGATCGGCGAGCGGCAGGGCCGAGACCAGGCCGGCCGCCGTCACCCCCGGGAGGGCCGCCGCCCGGCCGAGGAGGTCCTCGGCGAAGGCCGCCTGGCGGGCCGGCTCGCGATACTTGGGGCGCGGCAGCGAGAGCTGGACGCTGAGCACCCGCCCGGGCCGGAACCCGGGGTCGACCCCGGCGAGCCGGGCGAAGCTGGCGATCAAGAGCCCCGCCCCGGCCAAGAGCACGAGGGCGAGGGCCATCTCGGCCAGGACCAGGAGAGTCCGGCCGCGCAGGCGCCGGATGCTTCCCGATTGCCCTCGCCCGCCCTCCTTGAGCACCGGCGTCAAGTCGGCGCCCGCCGCCTTCCAGGCCGGCGCCAGGCCGAAGGCGAGGCCGGTCGCGGCGGAGACCGCGAGGGCGAAGAGGAGCACCCGCCAGTCGACCCCGATCTCCCCGGCCCGCGGCACTGCCTTGGGATTCATGGCGAGGAGGGCGCGGGTCCCCCAGGCGGCCAGGAGGAGCCCGAGGCCGCCGCCGAGGATCGAGAGGGTGAGGCTCTCGGTCAGGAGCTGGGAGAGCAGCCGGCCGCGGCCGGCTCCCAGGGCCTTGCGCACGGCGAGCTCGCCCTCCCGCCCGGAGACCCGGGCGAGGAGGAGGTTGGCCAGGTTGGCGCAGGCGATGAGGAGCACCAGGCCGACCGCGGCGAAGAGGAGGAGGAGGGCCGGGCGGACGTCCGCTACGATCACCTCGCGGATGGGCACGACCGCCGCCCCCCAGCCCTGGTCGAGCTCCGGATACTGGGCCGCCTGGCGGGCGGCGATGGTCGCCATCTCGCTCCGCGCCTGGGCGAGGCTCGTCCCGGGCGCGAGCCGCCCGAGCACCTCCAGGGAGTGGAGGTCGCGCGGGGCGCGGGTCGGGTCGAGCCCGAGGGGCACCCAGAGGTCGACGCTCCCCCGGTGGTCGTCGGGGACGACCCCGATCACCGTGTAGCTCTCGCCGTTCAACGCGAGCTGCCGGCCGAGGGCGCGGCGCTCGCCGCCGAAGTGGCGATGAAAGAAGCTCGCCGAGAGGACCGCCACCTTGGCGCCCCCCGGTCCGTCGTCGGCGGACAGGATGATGCGGCCGAGGAGGGGGCGGAGGCCGAGGGCCGGGAAGAAGCCGGCGGTGACCCGTTCGCCGGAGACCCGAATAGGGCGGTCGCCGCCGGTCAGGTTGAAGCTCTGGGCCCGCCGCGCCGCGAGCGGGGCGAAGGTGCGCGTCTGCCGCCGCCAGTCGAGGAAGGTGGCGGGGGCGACGGGGAAGCGGGGCAGTCCGATCGCCGGGTTGTCCGCGTAGACGAGGGCGACCCGGTCGGGGTCGGCGTAGGGGAGGGGCTCGAGGAGGACCCCGTTGACCAGGCTGAAGACGGCGGTCGTCGCCCCGACGCCGAGGGCCACGGTGGCGAGGGCTACCAGCGCGAACCCGGGGTTGCGGCGGAAGCCCCGGAGGGCGTGCCGGAGGTCTTGGAGGAGCGTTCTCACGCCGTTCTTACGCTAAGCTTGGGGCCAGGAATTTTCCACCCGGCTCATATTGCTAACCACTCATGAGAGCAGCCGGCCCGTCGCGGCCCGGCGGAGTGCGGAGTATTGTAGTCCTAAGGAGTCTGGATGACGGAGAGGGACAACACGACGGGCATCGCCATCATCGGCATGGCGGGGCGGTTTCCTGGAGCCGCGACGCTCGATCAGCTCTGGCGGAACCTCGCGGACGGCGTCGAGTCGATCTCCTTCTTCGGCCCCGGGGAGCTGGCGGCGGCGGGGGTCGATCCCGGCCTCGCCGCGGACCGCCGCTACGTGCCGGCCCGCGGGGTGCTCGCCGGGGCCGAGAGCTTCGATGCCGCCTTCTTCGGCCTGACGCCCAAGGAGGCCGAGCTGATGGACCCCCAGCACCGGGTCCTCCTGGAGTGCGCCTGGGAGGCCCTGGAGCAGGCCGGCTATGGAAACCCGGGGGCCGGCGCGCGGACCGCGGTCTTCGCCGGGGCGGGCTTGAACACCTATCTCCTCCACAACCTCCTGCCGGATCGGGAGCTCCTGGCGAGCGCCGGCGAGCTGCAGGCAATCCTCCTCAACAACAACGACTTCCTGACCACCCGCATCTCCTACAAGCTCGACCTCCGGGGGCCCTCCGCCCTCGTCCAGACCGCCTGCTCGACCGGTCTCATGGCCGTCCACATGGCCTGCCAGAGCCTGCTCGGGGGCGAGTGCGACATGGCGCTCGCGGGGGCGGTGTCGATCACCTTCCCCCAGGTCGCCGGCTACCTCCACCAGGAGGGGGGCGTGATGTCGCCGGACGGCCACTGCCGCGCCTTCGACGCCCAGGCCGGCGGCGCGGTCGAGGGGGCCGGGGCGGGCATGGTGGTCTTGAAGCGGCTCGCCGACGCGCTCGCCGACGGCGACTTCGTCCACGCCGTGATCCGGGGCTCGGCGGCGAACAACGACGGCGCCTCGCGGGCCGGCTTCACCGCCCCCAGCGTCGGCGGCCAGTCGGAGGTCATCCGCGAGAGCCTGATGATGGCGGACGTCGACCCGCGGACGGTCACCTACGTCGAGGCGCACGGGAGCGGCACCCCCTTAGGCGACCCGATCGAGATCGCGGCCTTGACCCAGGCCTTCGAGGCCAGTGCCGCGGAGAGCGGCCCGGGAGGCCGCTGCGCCGTGGGGTCGGTCAAGACCAACCTCGGGCATCTCAACACGGCGGCGGGGATCGCCGGGCTGTTCAAGACCGTCCTCGCCCTCGAGCACCGGGCGATCCCGCCCAGCCTCCACTTCGCCTCCCCCAACCCGCAGATCGATTTCCGCGCCGGCCCCTTCTACGTCAACACGACTCTCGCACCCTGGGAGAGCGAGGGGCCGCGGCGGGCGGGGGTGAGCTCGTTCGGCCTCGGCGGCACCAACGTCCACGCCGTGCTGGAGGAGGCGCCGGAGCCCGCGCCCTCCGGCCCGGCGCGCCCCTGGCAGCTCCTCGTCCTTTCAGCCAAGAGCGCGGCCGCCCTCGATGCCGCCGCCGCCGACCTCGCCACGTATCTCGAAGCACGTCCCAATCTCGACCGCGCGGACCTGGCCCCTATCGCCGACGTCGCCTGGACCCTCCAGGCCGGCCGGCGGCTCTTCCCCCATCGCCGGGCCCTCGTCTGCCGCGATGCCGCCGACGCCCGCGCTCTCTTGACCACCCCCGACCCAGCGCGGGTGGTGGAGGCGGTGGAGGGGAGCTCGGGCCGGCCGGTCGTCTTCCTCTTTCCCGGCCTGGGCGACCACTATGTCGACATGGGGCGCGAGCTCTACGCGAGCGAGCCCCGGTTCCGGGAGGAGCTCGACCGCTGCGCCGATTTTCTAACGCCCCTCCTCGGCCTCGACCTCCGCGAGGCGATCTTCGCCGGCGAGGGGGGGGATACGGAGAGAGGCGCGGGCACCGGCATCGACTTGAAGGCCCTCCTGCGCCGGAGCGGGGGAGGCGAGGCGGAGGACGAGGCCCTCCGCCGCCTGTCGCGAACCAAGATCGCCCAGCCGGCCCTCTTCGCGGTCGAGTACGCCCTCGCCCAGCTCCTCCTCTCCTGGGGGATCCGCCCCGCGGCGATGATCGGCTACAGCATCGGCGAGTACGTGGCCGCCTGCCTGGCCGGGGTGCTGAGCCTGGAAGACGCCCTCACCCTGGTCGCCCTCCGGGCACGGGAGATCGAAGAGCTGCCGGGCGGCGCCATGCTCGCCGTCCCCCTGCCGGAGGCCGAGGTGCGGCCTTTCCTCCAGGGCGACCTGGCGCTCGCGGCGACCAACGGTCCGCACTTCTGCGTCGTGGGCGGACCCGCCGAGGCCATCGTCCGGCTGGAGGCGGAGCTTACTGGCAGGGGCGCGGCCTGCCTGCGGCTTCACGCCACCCACGCCTTCCACACCCCGGCGCTGGCCCCGGCGCTCGCGCCCTTCCTGGAAGCGGCGCGGAAGGTCCGCTTCCAGGCGCCGACGATCCCCTTCCTGTCGAACGTCACCGGCACCTGGATCACGGAGGCCGAGGCGACCGATCCCGCCTACTGGGGGCGGCACATGGTGGGGACGGTGCGCTTCGCCGAGGGCCTGGCCGAGCTGCTCGCCGACCCGGCAAGGGTGCTTCTGGAAGTGGGTCCGGGGAGCACCCTCTCCACTCTCGCCCGCCAATATCCGCAAGTTGGGGCGCAAGTTGGGGCGCAAGTTGGGGCGGTCGCGGCGATCCCGGCCATGCGGCGGGCGAGCGACCAACGATCGGATACCGTCCATCTCCTGGATGCCCTGGGCCGGCTGTGGGCGGCGGGGGTGACGATCGATTGGCCGGCCTTCCACGCCGGAGGAGGGCGGCGCCGGGTGCCGCTCCCCACCTATCCTTTCGAGCGCCAGCGCTATTGGATCGATCCGCCCGTAGCCGGCGGGACGCCAGCGCTCCCAGGGAGCCCCGCCCCGGCCCGCCGGGCCGATGTCGCGGACTGGTTCTATGTGCCGGTCTGGCGGGAGGCGCCGGCCGCCCCGAGAGCCGCGGCCAGCCGCTTCCGGGAAGCCCGGGAGGCCGGTCCGTGGCTCCTCTTCCTCGACCGCGAGGGGATCGGCGAACGCTTGGTTGCCCAGCTCCAGGACGCCGGAGCGGAGGTCGCCACGGTGCCCGCCGGTAAATTCGGTCCGGGCGACTACGGCCGGCTCCTCCACGAGCTGCGCGCCGGCGGCCGCTTTCCGCGCCGGGTCGTGCACCTATGGAGCGTCGGCACGGGAGAGACCGGCTTCGAGGCGGCCCAGGAGGCGGGGCTCCTCTCCCTCGTCCACCTCGCCCATGCCATCGGCGAAGAGGGGCACTCGGAGCCGCTCGCGCTCCTCGTCGTATCGAGCGGGGTCCAGGCGGTGGGGGAGGGCGACCCGGTCGAGCCCGCCCGGGCGACCCTCCTCGGCGCCTGCCGGGTGATCCCCCAGGAGTACGTCCACGTCTCCTGCCGGAGCGTCGACGTCACCGTCCCGGCCCCCGGCTCTCCAGCCGCGGATCGCCTGGCGGCTCAGCTCCTCTCGGAAGCCCTCGCCGGCAGGTCTGGTGACACCCAGATCGCGCTGCGCGGCCGGCGCCGTTTCGTACGGGCGTACGAGCCGGTCCCCCTCGGCACGGTTGGCGAGGAAGGGGCAGCACCCCTGCGGCGGGATGGGGTCTACCTGGTGACCGACGTCCTCCACGGCATCGGCCTCCCCCTGGCCGAGGCCCTGCGGCGGAATCTCGGCTGCCGGCTCGCCCTCCTCCTGCCGTCGGGCCGGTCTCCAGAGTCGCCCGGGGAACGCCTGGCGGCGCTGGCGGCGAGCCCAGACGTCCTCCTCCTCACCGCCGACCTCACCTCGGCGGCCGACCTGCGCGCCGCTGCGGCCCAGGTGCGCGAGCGCTTCGGGACCCTCTCCGGCGTTTTCCACACCGCGGCGGCCTTCAGCGGCGGGCTTCTCCAGTTGAAGACCCCGGAGACCCTGCCGGCGGTCTTCGGCGCCCAGGCGCGGGGGGCGCTCGCCGTCGTCGAGGCGTTCGCCGATCTCCCGCTCGAATTCCTCGTCCTCTCCTCCTCGACCTCGGCGGTGACCGGCGGCTTCGGCCAGGTCGACCCGGCGGCTGCCGGCGCCCTCCTGGGGGCCCTGGCCGAACGCGCGGCGGGGGCGGGAGCGGCGATTCTGACGATCGACTGGGACCCCTACCAGTGGGAGAGCTGGCTCGCCGCCGGCCTCGCCGACAGCCCGGCCCTCCAGGCCGGCTTGACCGGCAACCTGGCGACCTACGGCATTTCGCCCGGCGAGAGCCTGGAGGCCCTCTCGCGCCTGCTGGCGGCCAGCCTGCCCCGGGCGGTGGTCTCGGCCGAGGACCTGGGAGCGGTGATCGCCCAGACCGACGCCTTCCATGCCGCCGATCTCCTGGCCTCCGTGGGCCGGGGCGCAGCCTCGCGGGCGCCGCGACCGCCGGGCGCCGGTCCCTACGTCCCCCCGGGCGACGAGGTCGAGGCGGCCCTCGCCCGCATCTGGGAGGAGCTCTTCGGCATCGAGTGGATCGGCGTCGAGGACGACTTCCTGGCCCTCGGCGGGCACTCGCTCCTCGCCATCCAGGTCACCACCCAGATCCGCAACACCCTGGGCGTCGACCTCCCGGTCTCGGCCCTCTTCGAGCAGCCGACCCTCGGCCTCCTCGCCGGGCGGATTCGGGAGGAGCGGGGCGAGACGGCGAGCGCGGAGACCGCCGAGGACCTGGACGACCTCCTGTCCCAGGTCGAAGACCTGTCTCCGGAGGAGGTGCAGGCGCTCCTCGCCGCCGAGCGCGCCGTGGGGGCCCCGGCATCCTGATGGGTATCGCCGACCTTGCAGACCGTGCCGACCGTACGGATCGCCTCGCGGCCCTCTCCCCCGAGCAGCGCGAGCTTCTGGAGCTTCTGCGGCGCAAGAAGGCGGCCGAGAAGCGCCCCCGCCGGCCGCCCACGGCGCCGCCCATCCCGCGCCGAGAGCCGGAGAGCCCAGGGGCCACATGGCCCCTCTCCTTCGACCAGGAGCGCCTCTGGTTCCTCTACTACCTCGACCCCGGGGCGACCGCCTACAACATCGACACCTCGACCCGCATGGAGGGTCGGCTCGACGTGGCGGCCCTCGTCCGGGCCTTGAACGCGGTGGTCCGCCGGCACGAGGCCTGGCGCACCACCTTCCACGCGGTCGACGGCCGGCCGGTGCAGGTCGTCCACCCGGAGCTCGCCCTCGCGGTCCCCGTCGTCGACCTCCGCCGGGTGCCGGCCGACCGTCGCGAGGCGGTCACCCGCCGCCACCAGCGGACCGAGGCGCGGCGGCCGTTCGACCTCGCCGCCGGCCCCCTCGTCCGCGCCCTCCTCCTCCGCCAGGCGGACGACCTCTGGATCTGCACCTTGACGGTGCACCACATCGTCACCGACTGGGTCACCTTCCAACTCTTCTGGCGCGAGCTCGCTGCGCTCTACACCGGCGATCCCCGGAGCCTCCCGGAGCTCACCCGCCAGTACGCCGACTTCGCGGTCTGGCAGCGCGGCTGGCTGGCTGGCGAGGTGCTGGAGACCTACCTCGACTTCTGGCTGCGCGAGCTGGCGGGCGCCCCGCAGGTGCTCGACCTTCCGATCGACCGGCCGCGGCCGGCGACCCAGACCACCCGCGGCGCCGAGCAGCCGGTCGAGATCCCGGGCCCTCTCGCCGACGCGCTGAAGGCCCTCGCGCGGCAGTCAGGGGCGACGCCCTTCATGGCGGTTCTCGCCACTTTCAAGGCGCTCCTCTTCCGCCTCACCGGCCAGGAGAAAGTGCTGGTCGGCTCGCCGAACGCCAACCGCAACCGGGTCGAGCTCGAGCCGCTCTTCGGCTTCTTCCTCACTCAGCTCGTCTTCGCCACCGACGGCGCGGGCAACCCCACCTTCCGCGAGCTGCTGGGCCGGGTCCGGCAGTCGGCGCTCGGCGCCTACGCCCACCAGGACCTGCCCTTCGGCAAGCTCCTGGAGGCGATGCGGCCCGAGCGCGACAACAGCCGGCCCCCCCTCGTCCAGGCCAACTTCCTCCTCCTCGACTCCGAGTACACCCCCATGGAGCTGCCGGGCCTCAAGGTCACCCCGATCTGGGTGGACGACGGCAACTCCCGCTTCGACATGACCCTGGGGCTCTGGGACTCCCCCGCGCGGATCTTCGGCTTCTTCGAGTACAACCTGGACCTCTTCGACCCCACGACCGTGGCGCGGATGGCCGAGGCCTTCTCCGCCCTGGTCGAACGGGCGGTGGCGGACCCCGAGTTGCGGCTGGCGGAGCTCCCCATGCTCTCCTCCCCGGCCCTCCACCAGGTGCTCGCCGAGTGGAACGACACCGGGGCGGGGGAGAGGGTGCCCACCGTGCCGGACCTCCTCGCGGTCCGGGTGGAAGAGCGGCCGGCGGCGCTGGCGGTGGTCTGCGGCGACACCGAGCTTTCGTTCGCCGCGCTCGACGCCGCGGCCGAGCGGGAGGCCCGGCGCCTCCGCGCCGCCGGGATCACGCCGGGGGACGTCGTGGGCCTGGCGCTCGACCGCTCGGCCGCGCTCGCGGTGGGGATCTTGGCGATCTGGAAGGCGGGTGCCATCCTCCTGCCGCTCGACCCGGCGGCGCCCCGCGAGCGGCTGGCCTTCCTCGTCGCGGACGCCCGGGTCAAGGCGATCGTCACCCGGGAGCCCCTGCGGGGGCGCTTGCCGGAGACCGGGCTGCCGGTGCTCGATCTGGCAGCGGAGGATCACGAGGGTTCGCCGGAGCCGCTGCCGCGGGTTGAGCCGGGTGACGCGGCCTACATCCTCTACACCTCGGGGACCACGGGGCACCCCAAGGGGGTCGTCGCCCTGCACGGCGGCCTCGCCGCCGTGCTCGCCGCCTGCCGGCGCGAATTCGGCTTCGCGGCCGCCGATCGCCTCCTCTCGGCCGCCCCCTTCTCCTTCGACATCTTCTTCTTCGAGCTGCTCTCGCCCCTCCTCGCGGGCGGCTGCTGCGAGCTGCTCGCCGCGACCTCGCCCCTGGACATGGACGCGCTCCTCTCCGGCTTGCGGCGGGCGACCCGCTTCCACGCCGTGCCGGCCCTCCTGCGCCAGGTTCTGGCGGCGGTTCACAGGGGAGGCCCGGCCGCGTTCTCCGGCCTCCGTACCCTCTTCGTGGGCGGGGACGCCGTGCCCGCCGATCTCCTGGCCGGCCTCGCCGAGACCTTCCCCGGGACTCCGGTCCAGGTCCTCTACGGCCCCACCGAAGCGACGATCCTCGCCACGACCGAGCGGGTGGAGGCGGCGCGCTCGGAGCGGGTGGGCACCGCCCTCGGCCGGCCCCTTCCCGGGGTGCGGCTGCGGGTCGTCGATTCCACCGGCGGCCTGGCGGCGATTGGGGTGGCGGGCGAGCTGTGGATCGGCGGCGCCGGGGTGACCCGCGGCTATCTGGGATTGGCGGAGCTGACCCGCGAGCGCTTCGTCATGGCCGGGGGGGAGCGCTGGTACCGGAGCGGTGACCGGGTGCGCTTCCGGGCCGACGGCAGCCTGGAGTTCCTCGGCCGGGTCGACGGCCAGGTCAAGGTGCGCGGCTTCCGGGTCGAGCCGGGGGAGGTCGAGGCCGCCCTGGCCGGCGACCCGGAGGTGGCCGAGTCGGTCGTCGTGGCGCGCGCCGTGGCCGGAGGTGACAAGCAGCTCGTAGCCTACGTCGTGCCGCGGGCGGGCCTCGCTCTGGCGGATCTGCGGACCGAGGCTCTGGCCGAGCGCCTCCGCGAGCGGCTCCCCGGGCACCTGGTGCCGTCCCTCTTCGTGCCGCTCGCCGCCCTGCCCTTGACCGCGCACGGCAAGGTGGACCGCAAGGCTCTGCCGGACCCTTCCCTCGGCCTCGGCGGGAGCAGCGGGAGCGCGCCGCCGCGGAACGAGCGCGAGGCGGCGATGGCGGAGGTCTGGCAGGGGGTCCTCGGCCTCGAACGGGTGGGGGTCCACGACAACTTCTTCCAACTCGGCGGCGACTCCATCCTGTCGATTCAGGTGGTGGCGCGGGCGCGCAAGGCGGGGCTCCTCGTCACCCCCAAGCAGCTCTTCGAGCACCAGACGATCGCCGGCCTCACGGCCGTTGCCGAGGTCTTAGACGGTGCTCGGGCGGCCGGGAGCGCCGATCAGGGGCCGGTCACGGGCGAGGCGCCGCTCACGCCCATAGAGCGCGCCTTCTTCGCCGTCGAGCGGCCGGAGCCCTGGCGCTTCAACCAGGCGCTCCTCTTCGCCTCAAAGGCGGCGCTCGACCCGCGCCTCCTCGGCCCGGCTCTGGATCTCCTCCTCGACCACCACGACGCCCTCCGCCTGCGCTTCACCCACGAGGGGGAGGCCTGGCGCCAGTGGCACGCGCCCGCCGGCGCAGGGGCGCCTCTCCTCACGGCCGACCTCTCCGCCCTGCCGGCCGAGCGTGCCCCGGCGGCGATCGAGGCCGCGGTCGAGGATCTCCAGGGCGGCTTCGACCTCGGCCGCGGACCGCTCTTCTTAGCCGCCCTCTTCCAGTGCGGTTCCGGCTGCGACGACCGGCTGCTCCTCGCCGCCCATCACCTGGTGGTCGACGGCGTCTCCTGGCGGCTGCTCCTGGAGGATCTGGAGACCGCCTACCGGCAGCTCGCGCTGCCGGCCAAGACCACCTCCTGGAAGAGCTGGGCCGAGCGGCTCGCCGCCTACGCCCGGTCGGCCGATGTCCGGGCGGAGCTGGGCTTCTGGAGCGCTATAGGCGGAGGGCGGCCGTTCCCCGTCGACCTGCCGGGCGGAGGCAACCGCGCGGGATCGGCGGCCACGGTCGCGGTCGAGCTGCCCGAGCCGGCGACCCGCGCCCTCCTGCGCCAGGCTCCGGCCGCCTACCGGACCCGGGTGGACGAGCTGCTCCTCGCCGCCCTCGCCCGGGTCCTCGTCCGCTGGACGGGCGGGGAGCGGGTCGTCCTCGATGTCGAGGGGCACGGCCGCGAGGAGGCGCTCGCCGGCGGCGTCGGCGGGGCCGACCTGTCGCGCACGGTCGGCTGGTTCACCACCCTCTACCCCGTGGCCCTCGACCTCCGCGGCGCGCCAGATCCCGGCGCGGCCATCAAGGCCGTCAAGGAGCAGCTCCGGGCCCTCCCCAACCGGGGGATCGGCTACGGCCTCCTGCGTTGGATGGGCGATCTCGCCGGCCGGACCGGTCCCCGCCCTGCCCCCGACGTGAGCTTCAACTACCTGGGCCAGGCCGACCCGGTCCTGGCGGAGGCGGCGCTCCTCGCTCCGGCGGCCGAGGCGATCCGCGGCACCGAGAGCCCGCGGGCGCCCCGCGGCCACCTCCTGGAGGTCTCCGGCCTCGTCCTCGGCGAGCGCCTGCGGCTCGATTTCACCTACAGCGCGGAGCTTCATCGCGCCGCCACCATGGAGGCCCTCGCCCAGGATTTCCTCGCCGAGCTCCAGGCCCTGATCGATCACTGCCTGGCGCCCGAGGCCGGCGGCTACACCCCTTCCGACTTCCCCTTAGCCCAGCTCGACCAGCGGGAGCTCGACGTTCTCTTAGGCGGGGAGCGGGGGATCGAGGACCTCTATCCCCTCGCCCCCCTGCAGCAGGGGATGCTCTTCCACACCCTCTTCTCGCCGGGCTCGGAGCTCTACTTCGAGCAGCTCACGGCGACCCTCGGAGGTCCCCTCGACCTCGCCGCCTTCAGCCGCGCCTGGCAGCAGGTGACCGGCCGCCATCCGGCGCTCCGCACCGCCTTCCTCTGGGAAGGGCTCGATGCGCCTCTCCAGGCCGTCCGCCGCGACGTCACCCTCGAGTGGCAGCTCCTGGACTGGCGGCAGACCGAGGACATCGCGGACACCCCGGACGAGCGCGAGCGGCGCTGGAGCGCTCTCCTGGCCGCCGACCGGCGGCGCGGCTTCGACCTCGCGCGGCCTCCCTTGATGCGCCTGACCCTCGCCCGCACCGCGCCCGCCGAGCACCGCCTCCTGTGGAGCTTCCACCACCTGCTCTTCGACGGCTGGTGCTTCTCGCTCCTCTTCGCCGAGGTCTTCGCCCTCTATGCCGGGCTCGTAGAGGGGCGGGAGCCGGCCCTTACGATATTGGCGCCCGTCCACCCCTACCGCGACTACATCGCCTGGCTGGAGCGCCGCGACCCGGCGGAGGCCGAGGGCTTCTGGCGCCGCGCGCTCGCCGGCTTCGCCGCTCCCACTCCGCTGCCCTACGACCACCCGGCGGCCGGCGGGGGCGGGCTCGTGGCGGCCGACTACCGGGAGCAGGAGATCGCACTCGGGGCGGCGGCCGCCGCCGCCCTGACCGGCCTCGCCCAGCGCCTGGAGGTCACGCCCAACGTCCTCCTCCAGGCGGCCTGGGCGCTCCTCCTCTCCCGCTTCGCCCGCGAGGCGGACGTCCTCTTCGGCACCGTCGTCTCCGGCCGTCCCGCCGACCTCCCCGGGGTCGAGTCGATCGTCGGCCTCTTCATCAACACCGTGCCCGTGCGGGCCCAGGTCCCGGCCGCCCCGTCCACGCTGCCGCTCGCCGCCTGGCTGGGCCGCCTGCGCGAAGCCCAGGCGGAGCGCTCCCAGCACGAGTGGACCCCGCTCGCCCGCATCCAGGCGGCGAGCGAGGTGCCGGCGGGGGAGCCGCTCTTCGACAGCCTCCTCGTGTTCGAGAACTACCCCCTGGATCCCGGCCTCGCCGCGGGGGTCTCAGGCCTCGCGATCGCCGACGTGGTGATCTCCGAGCGCACCAACTACGCCCTCACCCTGACCGCGGCGGCGCGCGGCGGCGATCTCACCCTGCGGCTCCTCCACGACCGGCGCTTCGAGCCGGTCACGGCCGCTCGGCTCCTCGGGCACCTCGCGGTCCTCCTCGCCGGCTTCGCCGCCGATCCCGAGAATCTCCCCTCCGCCTTCCCCCTGCTCGCCGCGGCCGAGCGCCACCAGCTCTTCGTCGAGTGGTCGGAGACGGAGTCCGAGGCGGTCGCCGATGCGCCCCTGGTCCACGAGAGCTTCCGCGCCCGGGCGGCGGAAGACCCCGGGGCCCTCGCGGTCGTCGCCGAAGACGGGCGGCTGACCTATGGCGAGCTCGCCCGCCGCGCGGAGCGCCTGGCCCGCCGCCTCTCCGGGATGGGAATTGGCCGGGAATCCGTGGTGGGGCTCGCCGTGGGGCGCTCGACGGCCCTGCCGGTGGGCGTGTTGGGCATCCTCCAGGCCGGCGCGGCGTGGGTGCCCCTGGACCCCAATCTTCCAGCCGAGCGCCTGGCCTTCCTGCTCGCCGATTCGGGGGCGCGGGCGGTGGTGACGGAGGGGCGGTTCGCGGCTGGATTGGCGACATTGCCGACGGCAGGACTGCCGGTCGTGCTCGCCGAGGATTCTGGAGAGGCCGCGGACGGGTCTCTGCCGCAGGTGGCTCCCGGCGACCTCGCCTATGTCCTCTACACCTCGGGGACGACGGGCCGGCCCAAGGGGGTCCTGGTCGAGCATGGAAACCTCGCCCGGGTGCTCGCGGCCAGCCGGCGCGCCCTGGGGTGGGGGAGGGACGAGCGGCTGCTCGCCCTCGCCCCGTTCTCCTTCGACATCTCCATCTGGGAGCTGCTCACGCCGCTCACTCTGGGCGGCGCCTGCGAGATCCTCCCCTTGGACCCGGTCCCCGACCTCGCCCGGCTCGCCGAGTCTCTGGGGGAGGCGACCCGGATGCACGCGGTCCCCGCCCTCATGCGGCAGGTGGCGGCGACGGTCCGGGCCGCGAACCGGGCCTACCCGCGGCTCGCCGGCCTCTACATGGGGGGCGAAGCCGCCCCGGCCGATCTTCAAGCCGAGCTTGCCGGCCTCTTCCCTGGGGCCGACGTGCGGGTGCTCTATGGGCCGACGGAGGGGACCATCCTCTGCGCCAGCTTCCCCGTCGGCGAGGGGGAAGGGCGGCCATCCCCTCTCGGCCGGCCGCTGCCGGGGGCGCGGCTCCGGCTCGCCCATCCCGCGGGCGGCGACCTGCCGATCGGCGCCGGCGGGGAGATCTGGCTGGGCGGCTCCGGGGTCGCCCGCGGCTACCTGGGGCGCCCGGAGCTGACCGCGGAGCGCTTCGTCCCCGCGCCGGGCGGCGAGCGCTGGTACCGGACCGGCGACCTCGCCCGCTTCGAGCCGGACGGCAACCTGGAGTTCCTGGGCCGCGCCGACGACCAGTTGAAGGTGCGGGGCTTCCGTATCGAGCCGGGGGAGGTCGAGGCGGCCCTGACCGCCCTGCCGGAGGTGCGGGAGGCCGCCGTCCTCGCCCTGCAGGCGGAGCGGGGAGAGCGCCGGCTCGCCGCCTTCGTGGTGCCCGGTGAGGGCGAGGGAGGGTTCGATCCCGAGCGCCTGGCCGCCCGGCTCCGCGCCGTCCTGCCCGAGTACATGGTGCCGGCAACGTTCGTCGAAATCCCGGCCCTGCCGCGGACGGCGCACGGCAAGCTCGACCGCCGGGCTCTCACCCGGCTCGCGCCGCAGCCCAGCCCGATCGCGTCAGGCCTGACGCCGCCGCGAAGCGCCGCCGAGGCGGCCCTCGCCGCCGTCTGGCGCGGCGTCCTGGGGGTCGAGCGGGTGGGGATCGACGACAACTTCTTCCGCCTCGGCGGCGACTCCATCCTCTCCCTCCAGGTCGTGGCGCGGGCGCGCCAGGCGGGGCTCGCCATCACCCCCAGGCAGCTCTTCGAGCACCCGACGATCGCCGGGCTCGCGGCGCTGGCGGGGATCGCCGGGGTCGCCGGAGCCGGGCAGGGGCCGGTCGAGGGCGAGGCCCCCTTGACCCCCATCCAGAGCTGGTTCCTGGAGACGGGAGGGCCGGACCTCCAGCACTTCGCCCAGGCGGTCCTGCTCGACGTTACGGACATGGCCGCTCCGCCGCTCCTCACCCGCGCTCTCGCCGCCATGGCCGTCCACCACGATGCCCTGCGGCTGCGCTTCACCCGCCAGCCGGACGGGGACTGGCGGCAGGCGCACGCTCCGGTGGGAGAGGCGATTCCCTTTCTCATCGCCGACCTCTCGGCGCTGCCGGACGCCCGCTGGCCGGCCGCGGTGATCGCCGCCGCCGAGGCGCTCCAGGCCGGTTTCGACCTCGCCCGCGGGCCGCTCTTCCTCGGCGCCCTCTTCCAGGGCGCGAACGGCCGGACCCGGCTCCTCCTCGCCGCCCATCACCTGGTCGTCGACACCGTCTCCTGGCGCATCCTGCTCGAAGACCTGGAGACCGCCTGGGGGCAGCTCGCGGCGGGCGAGGCCGTGCGGCTGCCCGAGAAGACGACCTCCTTCAAGCGCTGGGCGGAGGGGCTGGCGTCCGCCGCCCGTTCGGCCGAGCTCGCCTCCGACCGCGGCTACTGGCTCGGCCTGGCCGCCCGGACGGACAAGGAGCCGCTCTCGCCCCTCCCCGCGGAGCTGGCGTCGGCTACGGGAGAGCCCGAGACGGTCTCCGAGGTCCTCTCGCCGGAGGTCACGGAAGCTCTCCTCCGCCGCGCCTCGGCCGCCTACCGCACCCGGGTCGACGACCTCCTCCTGGCGGCCCTCG
>JAXDLD010000206.1:0-3937 GCA_034666805.1 Acidobacteriota bacterium | reverse complement strand
CGCTGCAGCCAGGCCGGCGCCCGCCCCCTGGATGGGTTGGGTGGCGGGGAGCTTCTTCGGCCAGCGCTACCGGGCTCTCTTCCAGCTCCCGAAGCCGCGCCGCTTCGCCCGGCTGCGGATCGAGCGCCTCCCCAGCCTGCCGCCGGACCTGGAGATCGCCGTGCAGCAGATCGAGGCGCGGCGATGAAGCCCCTCCTCTGGACCCTCGCCCGGCTGGCGGCGGCCGGCCTAGCGGGAGCGCTCCTCGTCCGGGTCCTGCCGCTCGCGCCGGCCGACCCCTTCCGCGGCACCCTCGCCCTCCTCCCCTTTCTCCTCGCCGAGGCCTACGAGATCGACCGCTGGACCGTGCGGCAGGGGGGCCGGGCGCTGGCGCCGGGGGGGACGGCCGGGGAGCTCGCCGCGCTCGGGCTCCTCGTCCTCCTGGTCCTCGGCCGCTCTCACCTCGGCCTGCGGCGGGCGGACGAGGTCCTCGCCGCGGCCCTCTTCCTCGTCCTCGCCCACCGGGTGGCGCGGCAGGCCGCCGCCCTCCGGCCGCTCCTGGGAGGCGCGATCCCCGACCGCCCCTCCTCTCTCTTCTTCTGGCTGCCGCTCTGGGCCTACCTCGCCATCCTCCCCTGGTCGGCGGGGCACCGGCAGCCGGACGGCGATGAGCCCTACAACCTGCTCATCACCCACAGCCTGGCCTACGACCTCGACGCCGACTTGACCAACAACTACGCCCACGGCGACTGGCGTCACTTCATGAACCGGCCGATCGCGCCCCAGCCGGGGGACCCGGTGGGGCCGCACGGCGAGCTCTACTCGCGGCACAACGACCTCCTGCCCATGGTCCTCGCCCCTGCCTACCGGGTGGCGGGGAAGGAGGGCGCCCTGGCGACCATGGCCGCCCTCGCCGCGGCGCTCGCCTGGCTCACCCTGCGCCTCACCCGCCACTACGCCCGCGGCCTGCCGGGGGAGGCCCTAGCCGCCTGGGCGGTGCTCGCTTTCGCCCCGCCCCTCCTCCTCTATGCCACCCAGGTCTGGGTGGAGGTGCCGGCCGCCCTCTTGACCGTGCTCGCCCTCGACCGCATCGTCGCTCTGGGGGCCCTCGCTCCTCACCAGGGCCGGCCTGGCTGGGGAAAGAAGGAATGGCTGGGGATCGGCCTCGCCGTCCTCCTCCTCCCCCTGGTCAAGATCCGCTTCATGCTCCTCTCGGCGCCCCTCCTCGCCCTCGGCTGGTGGTACGGCGGACGGCAGCGGCGGGCGATCTGGGTCCTGGGCCTGCTCCTGCTCGCGGTAGCGGGGGGCATCCTCCTCCACAACACCCTCCTCTACCACAACCCCTTGAAGATCCACTCCTGGGAGGAGGTCGAGCCTTACCAGCACAGCCTCGCCTCCTACGCCCTGGGCCTCTCCGGCCTGCTCTGGGACTCCGCCTTCGGCCTCTTCGGCGCCGCCCCGATCTGGCTCCTGCTCCTGCCCGCCGCCCTCCTCCTCCTGGCGCGCGGACGGAGAGCCCTCCTCGTCCACCTGGTGGTGCTCATGACCCCCTACCTGATGGTCGTCGTGCCGCGCACCGAGTGGTACGGCGGCTGGTCCCCCCCGTTCCGCTACGGCCTCGTGATGCTGCCGCTCTTTGCCGTCGCCCTCGTGCCGCTCCTGGATCGCCGGGGACATTGGGGGCGATCGGAGCGGCCGGGGGCGCGGGCGCTTTTGGCGGCGCTCGCCGCCGCGACCCTCGCCCTCACCCTGCTCTGGGTGGTGGAGCCGGGCTGGACCTACAACTTCGCCCACGGCCGCACCTACCTCCTCGACCACCTTGCCGAGCGTCTGGGGGAGGACGTCGCCCGCTTCTTCCCCAGCTCGATCCGCCCGCGCCCGGCCACCTGGCTCTGGCCGCTCGCCACCCTCGTCCTCCTGCCCCTCGCCTGGTGGCTGCCGGGGCGGCGGCGACGGGGGGACGGAGGGGAAACGAGCCCTGCCCTCCTGGGGATCGCCGGTCTCCTCGCTCTCGCCGCCGCCCTGCCCCTCGCCGCCACCCGGGTGCCGACATCGGTGGTCGAGCTCGAGGACCCGGCGGTGCGGAAGAGCGGCGGCCACCTCCACCCCGACCTCTGGGTGATCGAGCGCCCCCTCTACCGCGGAGGCTGGGTCCTGCGGGTCGAGGAGAAGGTGACCGCCCCGGTCGTCCCCGGCGGCCGGCGGGTGCGGATCGTCCTCGAAGCCGAGCTCATCCGCAACCAGCCGGTGCCCTTCGCCCTCGACGTCCGGGCCGGCGACCGGCTCCTCGCCCAGTGGACCCCGCACCGGGTCCGGAGCTGGCGGCGGGTCGTCCTCGGCCCCTTCGACTGGCCCGCCGGCCAGCCGCTGGTCTTGGCCGCCCACGGCGACCACCCCCCGGGCGCCTTGAACGGAGCCATTCTCGACCGGGTGCGGCTCGAATGGATGCCCTGAAGGTGGGCGGGTTGAAGATCAGCGCCGTCGTCCCCACCCTGGGCCGGAGCCCGCTCCTCGTCCCCTGCCTCAGGGCTCTGCGGCAGGACGGGGGAGAGGGGATTGAGATCGTCGTCGTCGACCAGCGGGAGCAGGCGGAGACCCCCGTGGATCTCCCGGCCGGGCTCGCCGACCGGATCGTGCGGCCAGGGGGGAACCGCGGTTTCACCGGCGGTACCAACGCCGGGATCGCCGCCGCCACGGGCGACCTCCTCGCCACCGTCAACGACGACCTCCTGGTCGAGCCGGGCTGGACAGCGGCGCTCGCCGCGGTCCTCGAACGGGAGCCCCGGGCGGCGGCGGCGCAGGGGGTGAACCTGCGGCTCGACCGGCCCGATCTCGCCGACGGCTGGGGCCTCGCCTGGAACCGTGCCTTCCAGGCGGTGCAGCTCGGCCATGGCAAGCCGGCCCTCGCTCCAGACCAACCCGGCCGCGAGGTCTTCGGGGTCTCGGCGACCGCGGCGCTCTACCGCCGCGCGGCCTTGGACGCCGTGGCCCTCCCCGGCGGCCAGGTCTTCGACGAGCGGCTGGGCTCCTACTATGAGGACGCCGACCTCGCGAGCCGGCTCCGGGCCGCCGGCTGGACCGCCTGGGCCGTCCCCGCCGCCCGCGCCCGCCATGCCGGAGGGGCGACTTCGGCGAGCGGCAGCACCCTCTCCCGGGCGCGCTGGGCGAGCCTCTATGGCAACCGCTACCTGGTGACCGCCCGGCTCCTGGGCTCCGGGCTCTGGCCGCGGCTCCCGGCGCTCGCGGTCCGCGACGGCAAGGACCTCCTCCGCGCGCTCCTCACCGGGGAGTGGGCCCAGGTGGGCGGGATCGGCGCCGGCTGGGCGCGCGCCCTCCGCCACCTCCCCGCCTACGCCCGGCGCGGCCGGCCGGCCGTCCCCATGTCCGAGATCGCGCGCTTCCGGTAACCTCTCCCGTGGTGGATAGAACGACCGACCCGCCTCCGGGCCCGCCCCTCCTCTCCGGCGTGGTCGTCCACTGGCACAACGAGGAGCTGCTCGCCGAGCTCGCCGCCGCCTGGCCGCGCGACCCGCGCTTCGAGCTCGTGGTGGTCGACAACGGTTCCGCGGGCGACCTGGCGCTCCCGGCGGGCGCCCGGCTCCTCTCCCCCGGACGCAACCTGGGTTTCGCTGGAGGGGCAAATGCCGGAATCGCCACCGCCCGGGCACCGATCCTCCTGATCCTGAACCCCGACGCGGTACCCGAGCCCGGGGCGCTCGACGAGATCCTGCGCGGCTTCGCGGTCCACCCCGACGCCGCCGGGATCGCGCCGCGGCTCGCTGGGCCGAACGGGGAGCCGCAGTTCGCCTGGCAGCTCCGCGACCTCCCCTCTCCCTGGGCCTGCCTGGGCCAGGTCCTCCTCCTCCCCGGTCGCCCGACCCATGCCGCCGAGCCCGCCGCCGGGACTCCCGTCGAGCAGCCGGCCGCCGCCGCTCTCGCCCTGCGGCGGGAAGCGCTG
>JAXDLD010000205.1:0-15471 GCA_034666805.1 Acidobacteriota bacterium | reverse complement strand
GGGGGACCTCGACCGCCTCACCCTGCGGCTGGCAGTTCCGCCCTCTCCGGGGCCGGGCGAGGTGGAGGTGGAGGTCGCGGCCACGGGGCTCAACTTCATGAACGTGATGTCCGCCCTCGGGACCTATCCCGGCGCCCCCGGCGGCTTCCGCAGCCTGGGGATCGAGTGCGCCGGCCGGGTCAGCCGGGTGGGCCCGGGCGTCCACCGGCTCGCGGTCGGGGACGAGGTCCTCGGCCTGGCCACCGACTGCCTGGCGAGCCACGCCCTGACCCGCGCCGGGTTCCTGACGAAAAAGCCCGCGGCCTTGAGCTTCGCCACCGCGGCGGCGCTGCCGGTGGCCTTCTTGACCGCCTACCATGCCCTCCACGACCTCGGCCGGCTGGAGGCGGGAGAGAGCATCCTCATCCACTCCGCCGCGGGCGGGTTGGGACTGGCGGCCCTCCACCTGGCGCGGCGGGCGGGAGCCGAAATCTACGCCACCGCCGGGAGCGAGGAGAAGCACGCCCTCCTGCGTTCGCTGGGGGCGCGCCAGGTGATGGACTCCCGTTCGCTCGACTTCGCGGATCAGGTGCTCGCCGCGACGGGCGGCAGGGGAGTGGACGTCGTGCTCAACTCCCTGGCCGGGCCGGCGCTCCGGCGGAGCCTCGCTCTCCTCGCCCCGTGCGGGCGCTTCGTCGAGATCGGCAAGCGCGATCTCTACGGCGGGGGGCGGCTCGACCTCGCCCTCCTGCGCCGGGGGGTCTCCTACTTCGCGGTCGATCTCGACCTCCTGACCACGGAGCGCCCGGCTCTCATCGAGCGCCTCCTCGACCGGCTGGCCGAGCAGCTCGCGGCCGGCGAGCTGATCCCGCCGCCCGTCACCGAGTACCCCCTCTCCCGCATGAGCGAGGCCTTCCGCTTCATGGCGGAGGGCCGGCATGTGGGGAAGATCGTCCTCGTGCCGCCGGCCGCGAACGCCCCGGAACCGCTCCTCGAACCGGAACCGGGCCCGTCCTTCCTCCGCGAGGCGAGCTATCTCATCGCCGGCGGCTGCGGCGCCCTCGGGCTGACCGTTGCCGGCTGGATGCTGGAGAATGGCGCCGGGCACGTGGTCCTCCTCGGCCGCAGTGGCGCCTCCCCGGAGGCGGCGGCGCGCATCGCCGAGCTGGAGCGCCGGGCGGGACCCATGGGCGGCCGGCTCCACGTCCCGCGGGCCGACGTCGCCGACGAGGCGAGCCTCGCCCGGGCCCTGGCCGAGATCGAGCGCTCGCTGCCGCCGCTGCGCGGCGTCGTCCATGCCGCCGGGGTCCTGGCCGACGGCCCGCTCCTCCACCTGGACCCGGAGTCCTGCCGGAAGGTGCTCGCTCCCAAGGTGCGGGGGGCCTGGAACCTGCACCGTCTGACGACCGGGCTGGATCTCGACTTCTTCGTCCTCTTCTCTTCCGCCGCCAGCCTCTTCGGCTCGGCCGGCCAGGCGACCTATACCGCCGCCAACGCCTTTCTGGACGGCCTCGCGCACTACCGGCGGCGGCGCGGCCAGCCCGCCCTGGCGGTCAACTGGGGGCCGGTCGCACGGATCGGGCTCGCGGCGACCCCCGAAAGGGGCGGGCGGCTCGCGGCCGAGGGCCTCCTGAGCCTCACTCCCGAGGAGGTGCCGAGCCTGCTCGCGGCAGCCCTCGGATTGGGAGCGGCCCAGGTGGGAGCCGTGCATCTCGGGCCGGCGCTCTCCCATCCCCTGCTCTCCGCTCTCGCTCCGGCGCCAGGCGACGGCGAAGCCTCCACGGCAGGGTCCTTCCGCACCCGCGAGCTCCTCACCGCGCACCTGGTGGAGCAGGTCGCCAAGGTGCTGCGCTGCCCGGCTTCGAGCATCGCCGTCGATACCCCGTGGAAGAGCCTGGGTATCGACTCTCTCTCGGCCATCCAACTCGCCAAGCGCCTGGGGGCGAGCCTCGGCCTGCCGCTCTCCGTCACCGGCTTCTGGACCTATCCCACCGTGGAGCAGTACCGCGACTACCTGGCGGAAAAGCTGGGCATCGAGGTGGGCTCGACGCCGGCCCCGACCGTACAGCCGGCGGGAAGGGACGCCTCGGACGAAGCTGCGCTCGAGGAGATCGAGAGCCTCACCGACGAGGACGCGGAGCGCCTCCTCCGGCAGCGCCTGGCCGCGGTGTAGCGGCGCTTCCGTTCCCCTTCCGCCTCGTTTCCTGGTCGCTCGGCCGGCGTGGTATCGTCCCACTCGGGTGCCGATCCCACACCCCAAGCCACCAGAACGAGGGACGCCATGACCATCCCGACGGAGCCCATCGGCAGCATCCCGAGACCCCTGCGGTTGATCGAGGCGGTCGCGGCCACGGATGGCGCGGACCCGCTCCTCGACCTGCTCTACGAAGAGGCGATCCGGGACACCATCGAGCGCTTCGAGGCGACCGGCTCGCCGGTCATCACCGACGGCGAGCAGAGGAAGTACCACAACTTCTGGACCTACTGCGTGCACGGGCTGCCGAACACGGACCCGGACGGCTTCAAGATCCCCTTTACGGCCGGCCACACCCGGCGGTTGCCGCGGCTGACGGGCGGCCCTTTCCGCTACAAGCGGCACGCGGACAGCTATCTCGACGTCGCCCTGCGGTACGCCCACAAGCCGGTGAAGCAGGCCGTCATCTCACCCTCGGCCTTGAGTCTCATGTACCCGGCCGACGAGATTCCCGGGTATTCCCGCGAACAGTTCATCGAAGACCTGTTGCACGAGCACGAGACCGAGGTTCGCAACTGTTTGCGAAAGGGTGCGCACAAAGTCCAGATCGACTTCACGGAAGGACGGCTGGCGGTCAAGATCGACCCCTCCGGACATCTCCTCCATAGCTTCATCGACCTCAACAACCTCGCGCTGGCGCGATTTTCCGCCGAGGATCGACAGCGCATCGGCGTCCATACCTGCCCGGGCAGCGACCGCGACTCGACCCATAGCGAGGACGTCGATTACGCCGAGCTGTTGCCGAGCCTGTTCGAGCTGAAGGCGGGGAGCTTCTACGTCGCGTTGGCGGGCGAGAAAGACCGCGCCTCCGTCCTGAAGATCATCCGCGACCACATGAAAGCCGATCAGCGGGTTTTCGTCGGCGTCGTCTCGCCGATCGACCCGCGCGTCGAGACCCCGGAGGAGGTCGCGGACCGTATTTTAGAAGCGGCCGAATACATCCCGCTCGCGCAGCTCGGGACGACGGACGACTGCGGGTTCTCCCCCTTCTGCGACGACACCTCCACCACCCGCGACACGGCATTCGCGAAGATCCGCGCGCGAGTGCTCGGGACGGCCCTGGCGGCCGAAAAACTCGGGATGGGGTGATGGCGCCCGACGATGACGAGGAGCGGCGGCTCCGGTCCGTCGCGCTCCAGAACGCCAGCGCCATCCTCATCGCCCGCCAGCGGGCCGAGCGGGAGCTCGCCGCCGAGCGGGAGCGGCTGCGGATCACCCTGGCGAGCATCGGCGACGCGGTGATCAGCACCGACGCCGAGGGCCGGGTGACCTACTTGAACGGGGTGGCCGAGGCGCTGACCGGGTGGACCCAGGCCGAGGCCGTGGGGCGGCCCCTGCCGGACGTCTTCCACATCCTCAACGAAAACACCCGCGAGCCGGCCGAGAACCCCGCCCTGCGAGCCCTCCGGGAGGGGGTGGTCGTCGGGCTGGCGAACCACACGGTCCTGATCGCCCGCGACGGCGTCGAGTGGCCGATCGACGACAGCGCCGCCCCCATGCTGGAGGAATCCGGCGCTCCGGTGGGAGTCGTGCTGGTCTTCCGCGACGTGACCGAGCGCCGGCGGGACGAGGAGATCCGGGCGCGGCTCGCCGCCATCGTCGAATCGTCCCAGGATGCGATCATCAGCAAGACTTTAGACGGCGTCATCCGGACCTGGAACGCCGGGGCGGAGCGGCTCTTCGGATACCGGGCCGAGGAGGCCGTCGGCCGGTCGATCACCCTGATCATCCCCAGGGAACGGCTGGACGAGGAGAGGGAGATCCTGGCCCGGCTTTCGCGCGGGGAGCCGGTCGAGCACTTCGAAACGGTCCGGATGGCCAAGGACGGCCGCCGGCTCGACATCTCGCTGACCGTCTCGCCGATTCGCGACGCCGAAGGCCGGATCATCGGGGCGTCGAAAGTGGCCCGCGACGTGACCGGAAGGAAGCAGGTGGAGGAGGCGCTCCGGGAGGCCGACCGCCGCAAGGACGAGTTCCTCGCCTTACTGGCCCACGAATTGAGAAATCCGCTCGCCCCGCTCCGGAACGGCCTGCAGGTGATGCGGCTGGCCGCCGACAACCCGGGCCTCGTCGCCAAGACGCGGGACATGATGGACCGGCAGCTCTTCCACATGGTGCGCCTGATCGACGACCTGCTCGACGTCTCTCGCATCAGCCGCAACAAGATGGAGCTGCGCCGCTCCCGGGTGCTGCTCGCGGACGTCGTCAGCAGCGCGGTGGAGACCGCCCGTCCGGCGCTCGAGGAGGCCGGGCAGGAGCTGACGGTCGCGCTCCCGCCGGAGCCGGTCCAGCTGGACGCCGATCTCACCCGGCTGGCCCAGGTCTTCGGCAACCTGCTCAACAACAGCGCCAAGTACACCGGACGGGGCGGCCACATCTGGCTCACCGCGACCCTGGACGGCGACCAGGTCATCGTGGCGGTCCGGGACAACGGGATCGGCATCCCCGCCTCCGCCCTGCCGAACATCTTTGACATCTTCAGCCAGGTGGACCGGTCGATCGAGCGCAGCACCGGCGGGCTGGGCATCGGGTTGGCGCTCGTCAAGGGCCTGGTCGAGATGCACGGCGGGACGGTCGAGGCGGCGAGCCCCGGCCCAGGGAAGGGCAGCACGTTTACCGTCAGTCTGCCGGTTCTGAAAGACCGGGCTGAGCCCTCGCCTGGGACACCGGCCGAGGAACGGCCGGACTCCTCCGGGGCGAAGCGGCGCATCCTGGTGGTGGACGACAACGAGGACTCGGCGGCCTCGATGGCCATGATGCTCCAACTCCTGGGGAACGATGTCCGCATGGCGCAGGACGGCATCGAGGCGGTAGAGGTCGCTGAACAGTTCCGCCCGCAGGTGGTCCTGATGGACATCGGGATGCCCAGGCTCAACGGCTACGAGGCGACGCGGCGCATCCGCGAGCAGCCGTGGGGACGCGGCATGACCGTCATCGCGCTGACCGGCTGGGGCCAGGACGGGGACCGTGCCAAGTCCAGGGAGGCGGGGTGCGACGGCCACCTGGTGAAGCCGATCGATCTGCCCGACCTGGAGAAACTTCTCACGGACTTGCAGAGCAGCGACCCTTCCGCGGCAGCGCGGCGGAGAGATTGATCCCCGAATCTACAGCCGCCATCGGCTGACCGCGCGCGACAATCGCTCCCCAGGTTCGCGCCTATGGGGGTCCGGCCCTACCCCCAGCCGCCGGCCATGGCCGGGTCCCCGTCTTTTTGAAGTGGACGCAAAAATTCACAAAAACACCGCGTTCGCCGTCCTCTTCATGGAATTCACCCTTGACTCGCCGCGGCAGGCATACGGGGACACCGAATCGATGCGTCTGGATCACGTCTTCGGGTGGCGGCTTGAGCTCGCCTGACCCGAGTCTCGTCAAACAGGCCCTCTTGAGGATCGAGCAGCTCGAGCGGGAGAACGCCCGGCTCCGGCAGGCGGAGCCCATCGCGATCCTCGGCATGGCGTGCCGCTTTCCCGGCGGCGTCGACAGCCCGCGCGCGCTGTGGGAGCTGCTCTCGGCAGGCGGCGACGCGGTCTCCGAGGTGCCCGCCGGGCGCTGGCCGCTCGCGCGTTTCTACGACGCCGATCCCGACGCTCCCGGCAAGACCTACTCGCGCCACGGCGGTTTCCTGAGAGGGCCGATCGACCTCTTCGACGCCGCCTTCTTCGGCATCTCTCCCCTGGAGGCCCGAGCCCTCGATCCGCAGCAGCGGCTGCTCCTGGAGGTGAGCTGGGAGGCGCTGGAGAACGCCGGCCTCCCGGCCGAGCGGCTGCGCGGCAGCCGGACGGGGGTTTTCGTCGGGATCTCCGGCAGCGACTACCTCCAGGCCCAGCTGCGCGGCGGTCCGGAGCGCATCGGTCCCTACGACGCGACGGGGGCGATCGGCAGCACCGCGGTCGGGCGCATCGCCTACACCTTCGACTTCCGGGGCCCGGCGCTCGCCGTCGACACCGCCTGCTCCTCGTCGCTGGTGGCCCTCGATCAGGCCTGCGCCAGCCTGCGGCAGGGCAGCTCGGATCTCGCTTTAGCCGGCGGCGTCAACCTGATCCTCGGGCCGGAGGGCTCCATCTGCTTCGCCCGCATGAAGGCGCTCTCGGCGAGCGGCCGCTGCCGGACCTTCGACGCCGGGGCGGACGGCTTCGTGCGCTCGGAAGGGTGCGGGGTGGTGGTGTTGAAGCGCCTCGCCGAGGCCCGCCGGGCGGGTGATCCGGTGCTCGCCGTCCTCCGCGGCTCGGCGGTCAACCAGGACGGCCGGAGCAACGGTCTGACCGCCCCCAACCTGCTCGCCCAACGCGAGGTGATCCGCCGCGCCCTGGAGCAAGCCGGGGCCGGGCCGCTCGACGTGAGCTATGTCGAGGCCCATGGCACCGGGACACCCCTGGGCGACCCGATCGAGGTCGAGGCGCTCTCCGACGTGCTCTGCGCCGGCCGCCGGGAGCCGCTCCTCCTGGGCTCGGTCAAGACCAACCTGGGCCACCTCGAAGCGGCGGCGGGGATGGCCGGCCTCTTCAAGGTGGTGCTCGCCCTGCAGCACGGGGAGATCCCGCCGAACCTCCATCTCGAGCGTCCGAGCCCGCACATCCCCTGGGCCGGGTTGCCGATCCGGGTGCCGGTCCAACGCACGGCCTGGGCGGCGGGCGACCGCCCCCGGTTGGCGGGGCTTTCGAGCTTCGGGTTCGGCGGCACCAACGGCCACGTCGTGGTCGCGGAGGCTCCGCCTCCCGAGGCGCCGGCAGCGGAGCCCGGGAGCCGCCCTTCCCACTACCTGCTCTGCCTGTCGGCGAAGAGCGAGCCGGCGCTCGGCCGCCTCGCCGACGCCTACGCCGGCGTCCTGGCCGAGGAGCCGGAGATCGATCCCGGCGAGATCTGCGCGGGGGCCAACGCCGGCCGGTCACACTTCCACCACCGCCTGGCCGTCGTCGGCGCGTCGGCCGCGGAGCTACGGCAGCGCCTGGGAGGGGTGGCAGGGGTGACAGGAGCTGGGGCCGCGCCCGCGCGCGGGGCGCCGCCGGTCGTCTTCCTCTTCACCGGCCAGGGCTCGCAATACCCCGGCATGGCGCGCGATCTCTATCGGAGCGAGCCCCGGTTCCGGTCGGTCCTCGAGCGCTGCAACGACCTCCTCGAGCCCCGGCTCGGCCGTTCGATCGTCGACATCCTCGACCCGGAGCGGCCCGAGGCAGCACTGCTCTCGGAGGCGAGCTACCTCCAGCCGGCGCTCTTCGCGGTCGAGTACGCCCTCGCCAGCCTCTGGCGGGCCTGGGGGGTCGAGCCCGCCGCGATGGCGGGGCACAGCGTGGGCGAGATCGTCGCCGCCTGCCTCGCCGGGGTATTCAGCCTGGAGGATGCCCTGGCGCTCGTCGCCGAGCGCGGCCGGCTCGTCGATTCGCTGCCGCGGCGGGGGAGGATGGCCACGGTCTTCGCCGGCGAGGGCCGGGTGGCCGAGGAGCTGGCCTTCCTCGGGCATGGGGCCGACGGCGATCTCGTGATCGCGGCGGTCAACGGGCCCGCCCAAGTCGTCGTCGCGGGTATCGACGAGGCGGTCGAGGCGGCCCTGGCGCACTTCCGGGAGCGCGGCCTCCGCGCCCGGCCCCTGGCCGCCACCCATGCCTTCCACTCGCCGCTCCTCGACCCGATCCTGCCGGCGTTCGAGCGCGCGGCGGCGGCGCTCCACTATGGCCAGCCTTCCATACCGGTGGTCTCGAACCTCACCGGGGAGGGCGGCGCCGACATGGCGAACGCCCGCTACTGGGTGGAGCACCTGCGCCGCCCCGTGCGCTTCGCCGGCTCGCTCGCCTGGCTGCTCGGCCAGGGGCACCGAGTCTTCCTGGAGATCGGCCCGGCCGCGACCCTCACCGCCCTCGGCAAGCAGGTTGCGCCGGAGGCCACCTGGCTGGCCTCGCTCCGCAAGGGGCAGCCGGACCGGCTGCGGATACTGTCGAGCGCCGCCGAGCTCTACGTCCGCGGGGTCGACTTTGACTGGCCGGAGCTCGGCCGGCCGCGCCGCTTTCCCACCCTGCCGAACTATCCGTTCGAGCGTCAGAGCTACTGGTTCGAAGGCGGGGAGATGGGGCTCCAGGGAGAAAACATGTCAGCTTCCGAATCGCCTGGAAACGTGCCGTCCGCCCGGCGGGAGACCATCCTTGCGAGTTTGAAACAGGTGGTGTCCGACAGCTCGGGTCTCGCGCAGCCCGGCATCGACGTCCATCGAAACCTCCTCGAAATGGGGCTCGACTCGCTCATGCTGATGCAGGTCCGGCAGGAGATCGGCAGGAGCTACGGGGTCGAGATCCCGGTCAGCGAGTTTTTCCAAGGGCTGGAGACCCTGGACAAGCTGGCCAATTACCTGGCGGAGCAGGCGCCCGCGCAGCGAGAGCAGTCCCTCCCCGTCGCGAGCCCGGCGCCGGCAATGCCCCAGACGCCAACGCCGCCTACTCCAGTGATGACGGGCCATACTTCCCTGGAGCGACTGATGGAGCAGCAGCTCCAGGCTATGTCGCAGCTCGTCGCCCAGCAGCTCGCGGCGTTCAAGGGCGCGACCGCCAGCCCGGTCCAGGCGCTCGTGGCGGTCGACGCGGTCGCCGTTCCCCCAGCGAGCGGCGCTCCGGAGACGTTCGTTCCGTACCGCCGGATCAACACCGAGGCCGAGACCCTGACCGACGAGCGCAAGCGGGCCCATCTCGGCCGGCTCGTCGCGCGCTACAGCGAGGCGACCGGGCCGTCCAAGGAGAGGACCCAGGCCGACCGGCCGGTCTTCGCCAACAACCGCAACATCGCCGGCTTCCGCCCGGCCTGGAAGGAGAGGGTCTACCAGATCATCGCCGAGCGCGCGGAGGGCTCCCGGATCTGGGCGGTGGGGGGGCGGGAGTACATCGACCTCACCATGGGCTTCGGGGTTCACCTCTTCGGCCACCAGCCGCCCTTCCTGACCGCCGCCATCGAGCGCGAGATGCGCCAGGGGATGCCCCTGGGGCCCATGTCCCACCTCGCCGGACGGGTGGCGCGGGAGATCCGCGACATGACCGGGGTCGAGCGGGTGGCCTTCTACAACACCGGCACCGAGGCCGTCATGGTGGCCCTGCGGATCGCCCGGACGGTGACCGGCCGTACGAAGGTCGTCCTCTTCGAGGGCTCCTACCACGGCGGTTTCGACGGCGTCCTGGCCGCGCCGAGGTACCGCGACGGCGTCCTCTCGACCGTGCCCGGCTCGCCGGGGACGACCCAGGGCATGGTGGACGACGTTCTGGTCTTGAAGTACGGCGATCCCGAGTCGCTCGCGCGGATAAGGGCCTCTGGCCACGAGCTGGCGGCGGTCCTCGTCGAGCCGGTGCAGAGCCGCCGGCCGGATCTCCGCCCACGCGAGTTCCTCTCCGAGCTGCGGCGGATCACCGCCGAGTGTGGCGCCGCCCTCGTCTTCGACGAGATGGTCTTGGGCTTCCGCCTGGAGCCCGGGGGGGCGCAGGCCTACTTCGACGTCCGGGCCGACCTCGTGACCTACGGCAAGGTGATCGGCGGCGGCATGCCGATCGGCATCGTGGCGGGCCGGGCGGACTTCATGGACGCGGTCGACGGCGGCATGTGGTCGTTCGGCGACGACTCCTATCCCAGGAAGCGCAACACCTTCGTGGCCGGCACCTTCTGCCACCATCCGCTGTCGCTGGCCGCCGCCTTGGCCGTCCTCGAACACCTGCGGACATCGGGGCCGTCCCTCCAGGAGGAGCTCAACCGCACCACCGCCCGCTTCTGTCAACGGCTGAACGACTTCTTCGGCGCCGAAGAGGTGCCGATCCGGGTCGAGCCCTGCGGCTCTCTCTTCCGCTTCTTCCTGCGCGGAGACTTGGACCTCCTCTTCTATCACCTGATCGAAAAGGGCATCTACATCTGGGAGGGGCGCAACTGCTTCCTCTCGACCGCCCACACCGAAGACGACCTGGAGCAGGTCTACCAGGCGGTGGTCGACAGCATCCACGAGATGCGCCGGGGCGGCTTTATTGCCGAGCTCCCGGCCGAGCTCTCGGCGGCGCGCGCCGTGGCCTCCGCCGCCCCTGTGCCCGTTTCGGCCGCTCCGGCCGGGTCGGGCCGGCCCATGGAGTTCAGCCTCTTCTACTTCTCGAGTGCGGACGGCGCCGGGACGGACAAGTACAGGCTGCTGCTCGCAGGGGCGCGCTACGCCGACCGGCACGGCTTTACGGCGATCTGGACCCCGGAGCGTCACTTCCATGATTTCGGCGGCCTCTACCCCAACCCGTCAATCACCGGCGCCGCCTTGGCGACGATCACCGAGCGGATCCGCATCCGGGCGGGGAGCACGGTGCTCCTCCTGCACAACCCGGTGCGCTTCGCCGAGAACTGGTCGATGGTCGACAACCTTTCGGGTGGGCGGGTCGACCTGGCGGTCGCCCTGGGCTGGAACTCGAACGACTTCTTCTTCGCTCCCGAGACCTTCGAGAAGCGCTCCGACCTCCTGCCGGAGCGCCTGGAGACCGTGCGCCGGCTCTGGCGCGGGGAGACCCTGGCCGGCAAGGGCGGCCGGGGGGAGGAGGTCCGGATCCAGCTCCATCCCAAGCCGGTACAGCCCGATCTCGCGATCTGGTTCCCGGCCTCGGGCAACCCGGAGACCTTCGTCCACGCCGGGAAGAGCGGGGTCAATGTCCTGACCTATCTGGAAGGCCAGACCGTCGAAGAGCTCGGCCAGAAGATCGCCCTCTACCGGCAGGCCCGGCGCCAGCACGGTCACGAGCCCCATGGGCACGTGACCCTGATGCTGCACACGCTGGTGGGCGAGGACGAGAGCGCCGTCCTCCAGATGGCCCGGCCGCACTTGAAGACCTACCTCATGAGCTCGTTTTTCCTCCGCAGCCAACTGGTGTCGAGCCTGGGGATGGACTTGAATGGCATCCAGCCGAAAGACCTGGACGTCCTCCTCGACCGCGCCATCGACCGCTACCTCGCGGACCGGGCGCTCATCGGTACTCCCGATTCCTGCGTGGCGATGATCGAGCGCCTGCGCGCCATCGGGGTCGACGAGGTGGGCTGCCTGATCGACTTCGGGATCGATTTCGAATCGACGATGGCGGGCCTCGCGCTCCTCGACCAGGTCCGCGAGAGGTGCCAGGCGCGGAGCGTCGCCGCTTCCCCCGACCGCCTACCCCTGTCTGCCGGGCAGCGGGAACTGTGGGCCTTCGTCCAGACCAGCCCCGAGGCGTCCCTGGCCTACAACGAGTCCGTGATGCTCCGGCTCGCGGGCCCTCTCGACCGGCCCGCCCTCCAGTCGGCGGTCGAGAGGCTGATCGAACGCCACCAGGCCCTGCGCCTGGTCGAGCCGGACGGGACCTCACAGAAAGTCCTCGCTCACCTGCCGGCTCCGCTGCTGTTTTCCGATCTCGCCGATACCGGGGATCTGGGCGACTGGCTCGAACGCGAGAGCCGGCGGCCCTTCGATCTCGAAGCCGGCCCCCTGTTCCGGCTCCACCTCGCGCGGACGACGGCCGACGACCACCTCCTCCTGCTCACCGCCCATCACCTGGTCGCCAACGGCTGGTCGATCGGCATCCTGCTCGAAGAGCTGGCTGCGCTCTACTCGGCCGCCCACGAGGGGATTTCCCCGACACTTCCCGAGCCGGTGCCTTTCAGTGCCTATCTCTCCTGGCAGAAGGAGAGGACGGGTCGCCAGGCGAAGCACGAGGCCTACTGGCGGGAGAAGCTCGCCGCTCCCTGGCCGCCGCTCGCCCTGCCGACCGATCACATTCCTACCGCCCGCCCGCGCTACGCCGGCGCCCGCCGGGAGATGCGCATCGAGGGCGATCTCTACCTGGCTTTGAGAGAGCTGGCGGCCCGTCAGGGGGTGACCCTCTTCATGGGCATGCTGGCGGCCTTCCAGGTCCTCCTCCTGCGCCTCAGCGGACAGGACCGGATCACGGTGGGGGTGGCGCTCGCGGAGCAGGCGGCCATGGGCGCTCCGCGTCTCGTGGGCCACTGCTCCAGCCTGCTGCCGGCCGCGACGGATACCGGAGGCGCCTCGAACCTCGCGGAGCTCCTCTCGCGCGTCCGGCGGACCATGCTCGAAATCTACGATCACCAGGAAGTCTCCCTCTCCGCCCTGGCCCTGGCCGAGCCGCCGCTCTCGCTGCCGACGATCGACGCCATGTTCAACATGGACCGGGCGCCAGCGCTCCCCGCCTTCGCCGATCTTGAGACCTTGCTCCTGCCGGCGCCGGTCAGCCACGTGAAGTTCGATCTGAGTTTGAACGTGCTGGAGGTCGAGGACGGCCTGGTGCTCGATTTCGACTGGAAGACCGGGCTCTTCGAGACCGCGACCGCCGAGCGCTGGGCGGGCTTCTTCGGCAAGACCCTACGCGACATGGTCGCCGATCCCGGGATTTCCTTGAGCGATCTCGGCCGCTCGGACGCGGACGGCTCCTCAGCCGTCCTCGGCCCGGCGGCGGAGAGGGTCCTGATCGACGGCCGGCCGGTCGATCCGCGGCAGGTCGAGGCGGTGCTCCGCGGCCTGGTCGACGACGCGATCGTCGTCGTCGAAAGGACGCCCGCGGGCGCTCCCAGGCTGCTGGCCTACGTGGTGCTCCCGGCGGGAAGTTCGCTCGGCGAGCTGCGCCGGGAGCTCGGCGAGCGGGTCCCACCCCAGTTCATTCCCGCCACCTTCGTTCAACTGCCTGGCCTCCCCGCCAGCCGCGATCCGCAGTCCCTGGCTGCCTTCGCCGTCCCCGCCGTCCCCGCCGTCCGCGCCGATGCCGGCGAGGAAGGCCGAGACGATCTCGTCCCGAGCGGCGAGACCGAGGAGCGCCTGGTGCGCGCCTGGGAAGAGGTGCTGGGTCGTCAGGGGATCGGCCTCCACGACGACTTCTACCAGCTCGGCGGCAACAGCCTGAAGGCGGTCCGCCTGGCCCTCCGGATCGAGCGCGAGCTGGGGATCGCGGTCGGCTTGAAGGAGCTTCTGGAGGCGCCGACGATCCGCCGCCTCGCCCGGCGCCTGGACGGCCGGGGGAGCTCCGAGCGGCCCGCCATTCCCCGCCTAGCCGAGGCCGGCCCCTATGCCCTGTCCCATGCCCAGAAGCGGCTCTGGGTTCTGCACCAGAGGGAGCGCGACTCCGCGGCCTACAACGTGACGGCCGCCGCCTGGCTGGCGGGCCCGCTCGATCGCGCCGCCTTCCACCGTGCCTTCGCCGCGGTCCTCGCGCGCCATGAGTCGCTCCGCACGCGGGTGATCGAGCAGCAGGGGGAGCCGCTCCAGGAGGTCTGCCTGCCCGCAGCCCTGGGCCCCGTGTTGGAGGAGGTCGACCTCTCGCGAGAGGAAGGGCCGGAGCTTCTGCTCCAGGCCATCGCCCGGGACGAGTCGGTCCGGCCCTTCGACCTCGCCCGCGGCCCCCTGCTGCGGGCGAAGCTCCTGCGGCTCGCGGAGGACCGGCACGCCTTCCTCCTCACCCTCCACCACATCGTGAGCGACGGCTGGTCGCTGGAGGTGATGATGCGGGATGCCGGCCGCTTCTATCGCGCTTTTTCGGTCGATGCCGATTCCGAAGCCGACCTCCCTCTCCTCCCCATCCAGTACCGGGACTACGCGGCCTGGCAGGGCACCCAGCTGGCGGCGGATCGGGCCGGCCGGGACTTCTGGCGGCGCACCTTTGCCGGCGGGCCGCCGGTGCTCGACCTGCCGACCGATTTCCCGCGCCCGGCGGTGCAGACCTGGAACGGGTCCACCCTGCGCTTCGAGCTCGCCGCCGATCTGGTCGCCGACCTCCGCCGCCTGGGGGAGGAGAGCCGCGCCAGCCTCTTCGGCGTGCTGCTCGCCGCGGTCACGGTCCTGCTCCACCAGATCACGGGGCGGCGCGACCTGGTGGTCGGCACCCCGTTCGCCGGCCGCGGCCATCCCGATCTCGAAAACCAGGTCGGTCTCTACATCAACACGCTCGCCTTGCGCAACCGGTTGCGGGAGGACGAGCCCTTCGCCGATCTCCTGGAACGGGTGCGGAAGAACTCCCTGGAGGCGTTCGAGAACGCCGAGTACCCCCTGGACCTGGTTCTGGAGGACCTCGACCTCCCGCGCGACTGGAGCCGCTCGCCGCTCTTCGACGTCCTGCTGATGCTGGAGAGCGACCACCGGCCCGAGCCCGATTGGGGCTCCGTGGCGCTCACTCCCTTCGAGATCGATCCCGAGGTGAGCCTCTTCGACCTGAGCTTCCATTTCACCGAGAGAGAGACCGGGCTCGACCTCGCTCTCCTCTGGAACCGCGACCTCTTCAAGCCGGAACGGATGCGGGCGCTCTACGACCGGCTCGTCCATCTGCTCCGCGACCTCGCGTCCCACCCCGGCAAGCCGATCGCGGCGCTCGGCCGCGAGGGGGCGCGCGAGCGGGCGCGGCCCGGCTTCCAGCTGGTCAGCGGCTTCAACCTATGAGCGAGCTTAGGCCGGCGCGGCACCTCCTGGACGAGGATTACTGGATCGACAAGCTCGCCGGTGTCGAGAGCCGTCCCCTCTACCGGACCTCCCTGCAAGCCATGGGTGCGAGCGAAATCCGCCGCGCTCTTCCCGCCGCGCTCACCGAGAGCCTGGAGAGGGCGGCCTCCGGCAACGACGCCGGCATCTATCTGCTGCTCCTGGCGGCCTTGGTCGTCCTCCTCTCGCGCTATACCGGTGCCGACGACCCGCTGGTGGCCTCGACTCCTTTCCCGCGCGCGGAGGAGGCGCCGTCCGGCCTCGTCTTCTTCCGCCCGCGCCTGGCGGACGACCCGACGTTGGCGCGGCTCCTCGCCTGCCTGACGGGCGAGCTCGAAGAGATCTACAACCATCTCGACTTCGACTTCGAGGGGCTCCGCCGCCGCTTCCGGTCGGCCGGGTTGGGCGACGAGAGGGCCCTGTTCGACATCGGCCTGACCTACGACCTCTTCAACCAGGACAGTCCCTGGCTGACCCATCTCGACCTCTGGTTCGGGGTCGAGCGGGAGAGCGACGGCCTCTGGCTGCGGCTCCGCGACGGCAAGGGGCAGCGCTCGCCGACTTACCTCGGCCAGCTCGGAAGGCACTTCGAGAGCGCCCTCCGCGAGCTGCTCGCCCACTCCGACCGGCCGGTCCGCGAGATCGATCTCCTCTGCGCCGAAGAGAGATCGGAGATCCTCGCCGGCCTGAACCCCGGGGAGGCCGCCTACCCGTCCGAGCAGAGCCTCGCCGAGCTTTTCGCGGAGCAGGCCGCGAGAGACCCGGGGGCGGTGGCGGTCGTCGGCCCGGAGCGGAC
>JAXDLD010000204.1:0-7020 GCA_034666805.1 Acidobacteriota bacterium | reverse complement strand
CAGCCGGAGATAGACGAGGTCCACCCCGGCGAGGCCGAGGACGACGTCGCCCGTCACCACCACGCCCTGGTTGAGCAGGTGGTCGACGAGCTCCAGGAGCGAGCCGTCGGCGCCGTCCAGCAGCTCGAGAGGACCCTCGGTGTCGCTCATCCCACCTCCTCGATGAAGTTGTAGGGCGGCCAGGGTCCCGTCAAGGTGACCTCGCAGGCGTAGGCGGCGAGCCGCTCCGCCTCGGCCTGGACCGCCCTCTCAAAGCTCTCGGGCTCCGCCGCGGGTACGAGAAAGGCCGCGTCGAGGAGCAGCCGGGGACCCGATTCGACAACCATAGGCTCCCTCCGGCTCGCCGCGGCGGCATGGCGGGAGAGCTCGACGAAGGATTCTTCCACGGCGGTGGCGGCGCGGCTCGCCAGGTTCCGGGCGGCCTCCTGGGCGTCCTTCTTGCGCAGGAGGAAACCGCGGCCCGAGACCGGCTCGCGACTGTCCACCGGGGTGGAGGTCCCGGCGGTCACCCGCTTCGCCTGGCTGGCGTCGAAGTGGATCCGCACCCCCCACTCCGCCCGGCCGGCCACTTTCTCCAAGACCGCCGCCAGCCGCTCGCGCTGGCCCGAGAGGGCTTCGACCGCCCGCTCGTCGCTCGCGAAGAGAGTAAAGAGCTTCATGGGGACGACGGGCGCCAGGGCCGCGAAGTGCGCCACCACCCGATCGTGGGCCACGGCGCAGGCGGAGACCCAGGCGAGGTCGGCCAGCCGGCGCTCGATCTCCTCCCCGGAGAAGGCGGGGAGAGCCGCGTCTCCCACCACCAGCCAGAGGTCGCCGCTCAAGGGGACGAGCCGCGGGGGGCCGGTCTCTGGCGGGCCGGCGGGAGCGGCTTCGAGGGTGAGCGGCCCGGCGCTCTTGACGACGCAGTAGAGATAGGTTGCCACGGGGCGGGCCGGCTGGGATCGTGCTTCGTTCATGGGACGCCCTGCCGCCAGCTCCGGCCCCAGGCGGTGAGGGCGGCGATACCGCGCGGCGGCGGGTATAGGGCAGGAGCCAGGAGTATAGCGGAGCCGCCGGGCGCCAGGGCGGCCAGCCGGCGCAGCTCAGGGTCGGCAGAGTTGCCCTCTACGGCGTTGATCACCAGCGCCGCCGTCTGCATCCCCATGCCGGCGAGGGCCTTGATCAACCGGACCGTCTCCCGCCGCGGCAGCTCGGCCGCGCGTGCGACCGCGATGAAGCGGGTGCCCAGCGGATCGGCGAGCAGCTCCGAGAGCCGGGTCAGGGTGCGCGACAGCTCGACCAGCTCGGCCGCCAGGACGCCTGGACGCACGGCCTCGCGGTACTTGAGGAGGAGGCCTAGGAGCGCGCGATCCCAGGTCAGGGCGAGAGCGGGCATTTCGAGGAGCCGCAGGGCATGGCCGGTGGGCGCCAGGTCGACGACCACCCGATCGTACGACTCGACCGCCTCCGCCAGGGCGAGGACCGCCATCAGCTCGTCGAGCCCGCTCGGGGTCACCCCGGAGAGGCTCTCCGAGATCTCCGCGACCACATCTCCCCCCTCGGGAGGTCCGAAAAAGGCGGCGAGGAGACCCGCGACCGCCTCCCGGCGGTCCGGGCGATCAGCGCTCCAGTGCTCCAGGGCGCGTTCGGCGTCGAGCTCGCGGGCCCACAGGTTGGGCGGCCCCTCGGGGAGCTGGCGGACGTTGTCGCCGAGCGGGACATCGAGGAGGTCGCCCAGGGAGTGGGCGGGGTCGGTAGAGAGGAGGAGCAGCCGCTCGTCCGGCCGCTCCCCGGCGAGGGCGAGGGCCGCGGCGGCGGCGCAGGTCGTCTTACCCACCCCGCCCTTACCGCCGAAGAGGAGCAGCCGGGACCCGGGCGGGGCGAGGACGCCGGGCCACTTGGGCCGCGCACCGCGTTGCCGGCGTCGAGGCCGGGCGGTCCGGGCTCTCCCCGTGGCCAGCCGCGGCTCCCCGAGCAACTCCCGTCCCCCCTCCGGGTCGAGGAGGGCGCGCGCCACCCGGCGCAGGGCCGGCGTGCCCCGCGGCTCGCGGTCGAGAGCGGGGAGGAAACGGAGCGGGCGGCCGGGGAAGGCGGCGGCGGCCTCGGCGATCACCCGCAGCTCCTCCCGCCGCCGCTCGTCTTGGAGATTACCGGGCGGGGTCGGCGGAGTGACCCGATTGACGACGATCTCGGCGAGCGCGATCCCCGCCGCGTCGAGGGCGGCCACCCCGTCGCGCGCCTCGGCGAGCGAGAGCGCCTCCGGCAGGAGGAGCCAGACGAAGCGGGTGCGCTCGGCGTCGGCCAGGAGCGCGGCCAGGTCCCGCCCCTCGGCCTCGATCTCCTCCAGGGCGCGATCGACCGCATCCGGCTGGTAGGCGCCGGCCTTGCCGAAGTGGCGGGCGAGGAGCCGGTGCTTCTCCTGAAGGCCGGCGAGGAGCGCGGCGATCCCGGCGAGCACCTCGGGAGTGGCGAGGAGGCGGAGCGTGTGGGCGGTCGGCGCCGTGTCGACCACCACCTCGGTGCAACCGGTCTCGCCGGCGGCCCGTTCGAGGTCGAGCAGGGCGGCGATCTCGTCGATCCCGGGCGGCGAGAGCGCCAGCAGGCGGTCGACGTCCTCCTCGTCCAGGTAGGTGCCGCGGAGGGCCGCCGTGCGGAGCGATTGCCGGCGGGGGGCGAGCCAGCGGGAGAAGGCGCGCTCGCCGGAGAGCTCGACCGCCCAGAGGGCGGCGCCGCCCGTCTTGCCGCGGATCGGGACCGGCCGCGGGTCGGGGCCCAGCCGCCGGCCGAGGGCGTCCCCCAGGGAGTGGGCCGGGTCGGTCGAGGCGACGAGCACCCGCCTCTCTGTCCCTCGGTCTTCCGTGTTCTCGGCGCCCTCAGCCAAGCCGAGCGCGGCGGCCGCCGCGCAGGTCGTCTTGCCGACCCCGCCCTTGCCGGCGAAGAAGCGGTACCTACGAGCCGCCGCCGCGGTCGTCGTCTCCTCCAAAGTTCACCTCGACCCCCACCACCCGCCCACCGCCCGAGGGACTGGCGGCGGCCGTCTCCCCCTGCCGGCGCTGGCGGATCTCGCGCAGGCGGGGCAGGATCTCGGCTTCGATCAGGGCGAACTCGTCGTCGTCGATCTCCCCCAGCTCGAGCCGCATCTGGGCGGTGAGCAGCTCTTCTTTCAAGAGGCTCTCGTCGTCCATCTCCCGCTCGACGGCGGCGGCGATCTGGTCGAAGACGAAGCGCAGCCCGCCGGTCAGCAGGCTGTCTAAGATGATCACTCCGCCTCCGCCGCCCGTTCGAGCTTCAACCGGATGTTGACGAAGTTGTACGGCGGCCAGGGGCCGGTGTACTTGAGCTTCAGGTTGGCGTACTTGGCGTCGATCTCCTTGACCTTGGAGTCGAAGTCGCTCTCTCTGTCGCGGGTGACCAGGAAGGCGGCGTTCAAGATCATCTTGTCGCCGATCGGCTTGTTGGCGCGCGAGGCGACCGAGACGTCGGCCAGGGCGGCGAAGATCTCCGAGACCAGCTGCTCCGAGCGGTCCTGGAGGAGCGAATCGACGAGCCGGCCGTACTGCATGCGGGCGAAGTAGGTCGAGCCCTTCTGGGACGAGATCTCCTGGCGCAGGAGGCGCAGGTTCTCGTTCTCCTTCTCGATCTCGCGGATGACGATCTCGGGCTCCCACACCACCTTCAAGCCGAACTCGAGCTTGTCCTCCATCTTGACCAGCACGTCCCTGAAGGCGTCGTAGGCGGTCCGCAGCAGCTCGATGATGTCCTCGCGGGTCTTGAAGACGGTGTTGAAAGACATCGGGATGACGGTGAATTGCTTCATCACCGCTTCGTTCACCCGCTCGTGGGCGAGGACGTTGTCGCGCGTCGGGTCGTAGACCTCCAAGGGGGTGTCGGAGACCACCGCCGCGATGTCCTTGTAGTTGACCGTGTGCACCTCGGCCGGCTCGCCGCCGATGCCGATGGGGCCGAAACGCAGGGACTCACCCGCCTCGATGATGCAGTAGACGTACTTGCCGCTGCGCTCGACCGGCGGCTGAAAGGCGGCGCCATCCTCTCCCGGCGAGACGAACCGGAGGTGGGGGCCCTCGGCCCTCTCCTCCGCCGGGCTTGGGAACGCCGGAGCGGAAGCGTTGGCCGCGGCGGCAGAGGCACGGGCCGGCCGCTTCTTGGCCGGCGCTGGCTGGGCTGGGGCCGGCGCTTTCTTGGCTTGGACCGGCGCTTTCTTCGCTACGGCCGGCGCCTTCTTGGCTTCCGCCGATGCCTTCTTGGCTTGGGCTGGCGCCTTCCCGGCTTGGGCCGTGCCCTTCTTGGTCGGCTCGGCAGAGCTCTTCTTCTCTTTCACCAGCAGCTCCTTCTAGAGTCCGGTTCTCGCCACCGGTGGCGTCACGAGACCGCCGGCTCCCAGGATGCGGCGGATCTCCGCCTCCAGATCCCGGGGCAGGACCGGCTTGGTGATGACGGCGTCGCAGCCGGCCTCGACCGCCTGGTCGTGGGCGCTGCGCAGGGCGTGAGCGGTGAGGGCGACGACCGGGATGTGACGGGTGAGGTCGTCGCCTTTGAGGCGCCGGGTGGTCTCCCAGCCGTCGATCCCGGGCAGCGACAGGTCCATGAGGATGATGTCGGGCAGGAGCTCCGCCGCCTTGGCGAGAGCCTCGAACCCGTCCGCCGCGGTGGCGACGCGGTACTCGCGGAAGGCCAGGTACTCGGCGCAGATCTCGCGGCCGTCGTCCATATCGTCGACGACTAAGACCAAGGGGGCCTGGGGTGCATCATCGGACATGGGTCTCTCCTCGTTGCCCTTTAGCCGCTGCTCGCGAGCGGCAGCTGCAGGCGGAACGTCGAGCCCTCGCCCTGGCGGCTCAAGACGGTGATGTCGCCACCCAGGAGCGAGGCCAGCCGGCGGCAGATCGAGAGCCCGAGACCGGTCCCGCCGGCCCGCCGGGCGTAGGAGCTGTCGGCCTGGCCGAAGGCCTCGAAGATGGTCTTCTGGTTCTCCTCGGAGATGCCGATGCCGGTGTCGGCCACCGACACCGAGACGTGCGCGCCGTTGTGCTCGACCCGGATGGCGACCGACCCCTCGGGAGTGAACTTGAGAGCGTTCGAGAGCAGGTTCAAGACGATCTGCTTGAGCTTCTTTCTATCGCTCTGGAGATCGGGGATCCCCGGCCGCAGCTCGCGGGTCACCTGGAGGCGGGTGCGGGCGATGAGCGGCTCGACCTCGGTCATCACCTCGTCGATCAGCTCGTGGAGGCGCACGGTCTCGAGCTGGATCGGCATCTTGCCGGACTCGATGCGGGTGATGTCCAGGAGGTCGTTGATGACCGAGAGGAGGTGTTTGGCGTTGGAGTCGACCCGGTGGAGCTTGTCCTGCTGGTTGCGGTTCATCTCCCCCGAGACGCCTTCGAGCATCAGGTGGGTGTAGCCGATGATGGCGTTCAAGGGCGTCCGCAGCTCGTGCGAGACGTTGGCCAAGAACTGCGACTTCATGGCCGACGCCTGCTCGAGCTCCAGGGCCTGACGCCGGAGCAGCTCGTTCTGCTCGGCGAGCTCGGCCGTCGCCTCGGCGACTTTTTCCCGCAGCTCGTCCGAGTGGCGCTTGACCTGCTCGTAGAGCTGAGCCTTCTCCATCGCTTCGGTCAGGTCGTGGAGGATGGTCACCGTCCAGGTGTCCTCGCCCTGGCGCGACACCACCTTGCCGGAGATCGCCTCGACCGGCACGGTGCCGCCGGTCGCCGGGTCCAGGAGAGCGAGCTCGCCGCGGAAGCGCAGTGACTGGCTGGTGTAGAGGTTGGAGATGAAGGAGGTGAAAACCGCGTCGTTGGCCCGCACCCGGCGCTCCGCCTCGACGGCGTTGGCCGGGTCGACCGTGAACAGACGCTCGGCCGGACCGTTCATGAGCAGGAGCTTGCCGGCGGCGTCGGTGACGAGGATGGGGTCGAGCACCGAGTTCAGGATGAGGTCCAGCCGGTCGCGCTCGGCGCGGGTCTGGGCCTCGGCGGTCCGCAGGCGGCGGTAGTTCTCTTCCAGCTCCTCGCCCGCCCGGCGGAGGTCGGTGACGTTGCGCAGGATCGACACCGTGCCGGTCTCGCCCCGCCGCACCTTGACCCGGGTGCGGATGAGCTCGAAGAGCAGGTCCTGCCCCTCGGTGGGATCGACCAGGAGCAGCTCCTGGCGCACCGGCCCGCTCTCCTGGACGGAAGTGAAGAGGGAAGCCGAGAAGAGCATGTTGTTTAAGGCGACGGCGCGGCGCCGCCCCTCGCTCATCTTCTCGTCGGCCGAGAGCAGGGCCTCGGCGCCGGCGTTGGCGACCAGGATGCGGCCGTCGGCGTCGGTCAGGAGGAGGGGGTCGGTGGCCGCGTTGAGGATGGCGAAGAGCCAGGTGCGCTCGCGCTTGTGGCGCCGTTCGTCGGCCTGGGCGCGGCGGTACCAGAGCGACACCAGGCGCTCGCCCAGGAGCTGCGCCGCCCAGCGCACCTCGTCGCCGACCGGCCCCTCCCCCGGTCCGTCGATCAGCAGCAGGCCGGGGCCGGTCTCTCCCTGCTCGCTGAGCTGGCCCAAGGGAACAGCCTGGAAGGAGTCGGTGCCCAAGGGGGTGTCGAGGACGCCGACGCCTCCCAGCCCGCCGATACTGCCGCGGGGCCCCGGGCCGGAGCCGTGGAAGGCGACCGGCTCCGCCCCGACGAGGGCGAGGACCAGGGGGTGCGAGCGCTCCCCCAGGTCGAGGCTCCAGGCATCCACCTCGGCGAGCGGCACGCGGTAGCCGGCGAATCCATTCAAGCGTGAGCCGTCGCTGTCGACCACCGCGCAGAAGCCCCGCCGGACGCCGGCGTAGCGGCTGAGCCAGCGCAGGGCGAGGACCGCGCAGGAGCGGGAGTCCTGCTCGGCGAGGAGCCCTTCGACCAGGGAGAGCTTGGCTCGGGAACCCGTGCTCTCGAGGCCGGTGGACGCGTCCAACGGAACGGGCTTGGCCACGGCCTTTAGGTCTTGGCGGTCCGCCGGCTCCTTCGCACCGGCACCTCTTCCCGTTCGCGGGCCACGGAGGCC
>JAXDLD010000203.1:0-3196 GCA_034666805.1 Acidobacteriota bacterium | reverse complement strand
GGGGCCTGGACGATCCGGACCCCCTCGGCGTAGAGCTTCCGGATGTCGAGCCGGCGGGCGACGAGCTCGCGGAGCCGCCAGTCGAGGAAAAGGTGGTCGATGTGGACCTCCATCGCCCCCGGCCGCTTGTAGGTCAGGCCACGGATGTCGAGCGGCCCGCGGATGGGTCCGTGGATTTGGGCGACCTCGAACGAGCCCGGCATCAGGGCGCCCAGGCGGGTGAAGAGGAAGCGGGTCCCCGACTGGGTGCCGAGGAGGAACCAGACGGCGAGGCCGAGGAGGACGACGAGGCCGAGGGCGGCGATCCCGCAGCCGTAGGCGACTTTCCGGCCGCGATGCCGGTGCCCGGCGGGGGCCTTGGGGTCGGGAGCAGGAGCAGGCGTAGGAGCGGAAGACGGCTCGCTCATAGATCGGGTCCGATCGTGAGATGAAGTCGGATCGGGTGGCCGGGCTCGCGGATGGCGGTCGCGACGTCCAGCCGGACGAGGCCGATGGGCGACAGCCAGCGCACCCCGACCCCGGTCCCCACCTTGAGCTGGCCGCCGAATTTGTCGCTGGCGGTGCCGGTATCGTAGAAGACCGCCACCCCCCACTTCTGGCGGAAGCGGTACTCGAGCTCGGCGCTCGCCACCTCCAGCACCTTGCCGCCGATCACATGCCGGAAGGCGTCGCGCGGCCCGATCCCCTGGTAGGAGTAGCCGCGGACGCTCTGGTCTCCACCGGCGAAGAAACGGACCGTGGGCGGCAGGTCGTGGAAGTCGCTGGTCGCCGTATACCCTAAGTCGGCGCGGGTGATCACCCGGAAGCGCTGCTCGCCGAAGCTCTGGATGAACTTGCCACGGGCGAGGGCCTGGACGAAGGTGGCGTTCGAGAGCACCGACTTGTCCGCCCCGCGGAGGTCGAACTCGATCCGCTCGCCGTGGGTGGGATAGATACGGTCGTCGGCGAAGACCCGCTGCCAGCTCGCCTGGGGCCCGAGGAGGCGCGAGACCCCGGAGTCGGTGCCGACCTTGAAGGTGGTGCGCTCGTAGTTGAAGCCGAGCGACTGCCGCCAGCGGCCGAGCGCCCGCGCCCGCGAGCCGCCCAGGAGAAAACTCTTCGACGTGCTGGTCTGGGTATGGATGTCAGCGTAGGCCAGGGTGTAGGTCGTCAGATCGGTGCTCGGGTAGATGCCGGGGACGATGTAGTCGGTCTTGCCACTCCGCTCGATGCTCGACACGCGCGCCTCGATGTCGGCGCGGTGACCCCGGCGGTTCAGGCGGCGGAGCTCGAGCCCGCCGCTCACGCGCGGGCCGGTATCGGTGCCGTAGCCCAGCCCCCCCGTCCAGCGCTGGCGCTTGGCCGGGGTCAAGTTGACGTCGATCGGTACCTCGACCCCCACTGCCGCCTCGCGCCGCGCCACCACCTCGACCCGCGCGAAGTAGGGGGAGGACGAGAGGGCGTTCTGCAGCTTGAGCAGCTCGTCCGAGTCCAGGGGGTCGCCCTCCTTGACCGTGACGTAGCCGCGCAGCAGATCGGGATCGAGGAAGTCCTGGTGGAAAGTGATCGTGCCGAAGCGGAAACGCGGCCCGGTCTGGTAGTGGAGGACGACCTCCGAGGTGTAGGCCGCGAGGTCGACCCGGATCTCGTGGACGAGGAACTGGGCGTCGAGGTAGCCGTTGGCCGCAGCGTAGTCGTCGAAGGCCTTCCGGCCGCCCTCGTAGGCGGGCTGGAGGAGGGGGTCCCCCTCGTGGAGCGGGAAGCGCTCGACGGCTCCGGTGAAGCCCGGATCGGAGGCGCCCTCGCCGGTCACCTGGAGGTCGCGGTGGGTGACTTTGAGGACCGGCCCAGGCTCGACCTCGTAGCGCGCCACCCAGCTGTCCCCCTTCTGGGTGAGGGTCGAGTGGATGACCGGCTTGTAATGGCCGAAGGGCTGGAGGGCCTGCTCGATCTCCCCCGTCCCCTGGGTGAAGAGGCGACGGATGCGCGTCTCGTCCAGGTCCTTGTCCTTCCGCGACTCCTCGATCTCCAGGCTCGCGAGGACGTTTCTTTTAAGCTCGCGATTCAGGCCCTCGACCTGAACGTCGACCTTGGCCGCGGCGGCGGCCGGGAGAGCCGGGAACGCCATGGTGAAAGCAAAGAGCAGCACGGGCCACCCCTGCCGCATCCTGTCGCGGAGTCGATTCTCGGTATGCCCGCTCACCGCGGGCGAACGGCAGCAAAGATGGTGCCAGGGGAAGTTAAGTCACCCCCCAAACAGGTCGAGCTGGGCCGGCCCGGGGCGCCGGAAGGCGGCGGTCGAGAGCTCGTAGTTGCGGTCAGAGAGGCCGAGCCGGCGGCAGGACGTCTGGTAGAGGGCCTGCATCTGCTCGACGAAGATCCCCTCCCCCTTCATCCGGCTGCCGAAGCGGGGGTCGTTCAAGCGCCCGCCCCGCATGCCGCGGATGCGGTTCAAGACCTTGTCCTTGCGGTCTGGGAAGTGCTCGTCCAGCCACTGCTCGAAGAGGCCGGCGACCGCCCCGGGCAGGCGGATGGGGATGAAGTGGGCGCTCCTGGCGCCGGCCTCCGCCGCCGCGGCGAGGATGGCCGGCAACTCGTGGTCGGTCAAGCCGGGGACCATGGGGGCGGCGAGGACGGCGCAGGGGACCCCGGCGGCGGCGAGCTGGGCGAGGGCGGCGAGCCGGTCCCGGGGGTGCGAGGCGCGCGGCTCCATGACCCGGGCGATCTCGGGGTCGAGAGTGGTGATCGAGAGGCAGACGAGCGCCGCCTGGTGCTCGGCGAGGCTCGCCAGGTAGTCGACGTCCCGCGCCACCAGGGCGTTCTTGGTGATAATGGCGACCGGGTTCCGGAATTCGGCGAGGACTTCGAGGCAGCGGCGGGTGATCCCCAGCCGGCGCTCGACCGGCTGGTAGGGGTCGGTCACCCCGGAGATGGCGATCACCTCCGGCTTATAGCTGCGCTTCGAAAGCTCGGCACGGAGGAGCTCCGGGGCGTCCTCCTTGACGAAGATCCGGGTCTCGAAGTCGAGGCCGGCCGAGAGGCCCAGGTACTCGTGGGTGGGGCGGGCGAAGCAGTAGATGCACCCGTGCTCGCAGCCGCGATAGGGGTTGAGCGAGACGGAGAAGCCGACGTCGGGGCTGTCGTTCCGGGCCAGGATGCCGCGGGTGGTATCGGTATAGAAGACCGTCTCCACCCGGTCGGGCGGCGGCTCTTCCGA
>JAXDLD010000202.1:0-3677 GCA_034666805.1 Acidobacteriota bacterium | reverse complement strand
GGAGTCCCAGCTGGGTGTGCGCGGAGATCAGCTTCGCCACCATGGCGAGCTGCTTGCCGAGGCTGGAGGTGGGGAAGACCGTGGTCAAGACCGGCGCTTGCGAGAGAGCCCCCTGGAGGATCTGGTTGTTGTCCAAGGCGCGGGTGACGATCCCAGAGGTGGCGCTCACCAGGAGGTTCGGCTGCGGCTGGCCGAGGATGCTGCGGATGGCCTTCGACACCGGGTCGCCGTTGGGGCCGTCGGTGAAGCCGGAGAGGCCGATCACACCGCCCGACGAGACCTGGAACTGGGTCACGACGTTGCCGACCTGGAGGACGTTGGCGCCGGCGAGCGAGATGCTCATCGACACCTGGTTGTTGTTGTTCAGACTGTTCAAAAGGTCGGCGGTGCGGCCGCCCCAGCCGGTCTTCGCGGGCTGGTCCGGAATCGAGGTCTGCCACTGCGTCTGCTGGTCGCTGTGCGAGAAGAGCTGCGGCGGCGCGGCCACCGAGTGGTTCAGGAACTGGGTGCGATTGAGCGGCGCGACGAGCGGGCCGACGTTGGCCAGGAGGGCGAGCTTGCCGCTCCCGAAGAGAGTCTGGAGGCCCGGGGTGCTGCCGTGGAGGCCGTAGGTGCGGCCGTCCGGGGTCGCCGGCGTGATCGGCAGGAGCGATGCCGCGGGAAGGGCGAGGATGCCGCGGGCGGCGGCGTACTGGGTGTAGTCGGTGCCGGTCCGCGGTACCAGGAAGTTGTTGCCGTCGTTGCCGCCATAGAGGAAGACGCAGACGAGGGCCTTGTAGTCGCTCGCCGTCTTCGCCCCTGACCAGCGCGGCAGGGTGGCGGCGGCGGCCACGTTGCCCAAGTCGAAGATCGTGCGGACGATCGAGGTCGTCCCGACGGCGGCGCAGACCGAACGGCAGATGAGCTCGCGGCGCGTGATTGCCATTTCCGTATCTCCTTGCCTTAAGGTCCGTTACCGTTCCACGAGGAATTCCGGCGCCGTGATGATCAGGCGGATCGCCGCCTTGGTCCGCAGGGTGGGGTCGTTGAGCGTCGGGCTCGCCAGGGTGTTCAAGAGGGTCGTCCGCAGGGCGGGCGACATGCTGTTGGCCATCAAGAGGAGGTTCAGCTGGTCGACGAGCGCCGCGGGGTCGGTGGCGATGGGGATCTGCTGCGAGAGGTCTAAAGTGAGAGTCTCGCCGCCGTTGGTGTAGCCCGAATAGAGCAGGGTGCGCAGGAAGTTGAAGCCGCCGATCGCCGAGGTCTCGTTGAAGATCTGCACCTCCGGCGAGGTGAGCCCCGCCGCGGCGACCGGGCCGGAGAGCGAGTAGTCGGGGCTGAAGAAGTTGAAGACGGTGGGCGCCCGCAACGGGTTCTCCGCCATGCGGAAGGCGGGGTCCTCCATGTGCCAGAGGCGGAACTTGCCGGAGGGCGCCTGGCCGTGGAAGGTGCGCAGCATCGTCCCCAGCCGCAGAATGGGCTCCCGCAGGTGGCCGTACCCCTCGTAGCTGGTGACCAGCTCGGCCCGCGCCTCATAGTCGGTGAGGATGGCCTGGATCACCGCCTTCAAGTCGCCGCGCACCCCCAGACCATTGTTGGCGAACACCTGCGCCACGCGGTAGACGTAGGCGGGGCTGGGGTTGCTCGTCACCAGGTGTTGGATCAGGCCCCTGGCGAGGAACGGCCCGGTGTTGGGATGGTTGAAGATGGCGTCCAGGGCCACCTTCAAGTCGGCCTGCGCGGTCTGGTTGGCGGGCTGGGTGAAGCCGTCCAGGAGGAGCTTGCTGCCGGTCGAGTGGTGGCTCGGCCAGTTCGCCATGGGAATGCGGTAGTTAACCGTCGGGTGGAAGAAGCGCGACGAGTTGGTGGTGTCGTCGCCGCCGAAGTTCCAGCCGGTGAAGACATGGGCGAAGCCGATCACCACGTCCTGGTCGTAGGAGGCGATGGGCAGACCGGTCGTGGCGTCCAGGAGGAGGGTGCCGTCGGGATTCAACTTGAGGAGGCCGATCGAGAAGAGCTGGAGGATCTCTCTGGCGTAGTTCTCGTTGGGGTTCTGACCCGTAGAGAGGTTCTCCTTGTCGTTGCCCCGCATGTTCAAGTAGGTCCCCATGGCCGGGCTCAAGGTGACGTCTTCCAGGAGGGTGCGGAAGTTGCCGAAGGCGTCCTTTAGGAGGAGGTCGTAGTAGGCGGCCAGGCTGTAGGGATTGTTCCGCAGGGTGCCGTCGACGTCCGAGAGGACGAAGATCTCGGAGAGCGCCAGGGCCACCCGCTGGCGCAGGGCGTCCGGACCGGTCGCCGCCTGCTTCCAGAACGACTCCATCATCTGGTTCGAGGTGAGGGTCTCCCCGCCGGCGACGGCGGCGTCCAGGTAGGCGGCGTGCGAGACGAGTGGCTGGGCGAACTGCTGGTTCAACCAGCTGTCGAAGCCGGTCGCCTGGAGACTTGAGATCTCGGAGAGCGTCGGCCCGAAGGTCGCCTGCTCCAGGAACCGCGCGGCGTCGCGGGCGGTGGGCGGACCGGGCGGGAGGGACGGCGGCGGCGGCGGTGGCGTGAACGTCGAGGTGCCGTTCGCCAGCACGAACTGGCCGCGGATCTCTCCCGAGGGGTAGGTCGAGGTATGGATGTTGATGTAGGTGAGCCCGGTCTTGATGTAGCTGACGATCTGCGGGACGGTGTTGGTGCCCACCGGGACGAAGGTCCAGACGTAGGAGCCGTCGGCCTGCTTGGGGGAGGCGTCGATGTCGAAGAGGATGCCGGCGGATACTCCCGGGCCGCCGGGGCCGTGGATGTGCTGGGAGGTGACCGGCGTCGTCAGGTTCGAGTAGGTGTAGCGGAGGACCGCCGAGGCCTCGTCGCCGGCGACTAGGAGGGTGGCCTGGCCGGAGCCGGTCGAGAGCGACGCGCCCTGCGGGGTGAGGGTCGCGATGTAGAGGGTCGGCAGGTGGCTGATCGTGTAGGTGCCGGAGTCGACCGGGCTGTCGGTCTTGCCCGTGGCGAAGGCGATCGCCTGGACGGTCGCCGTGTTGGCGACGGCGAAAGCGCCGGTGTAGAGCGTGCCGGTGGCCGAGGTGGGCACCGAGCCGTCGATCGTGTAGCGGATCTGGGCGCCGGGGGTGCTCGTCGCGAGCGACACCGTCTGGGTGCCGTTGTAGCTCCCCGGGGGCGGCGAGAGCACGGGAGGCGCCACCTTCGTCGTGTCCAGGCTCGGATCGGCGAAGTAGCCGGTGACGTCGACGATGACGTCGACCGTGCCGCCGCCCATGACGACGGCGCTGGCGACACCGCCGTTCGCCCCCAGGCCGAGCACGGCGTTGTTGGCGCGCACCTGGTTGGTCGAGTAGTTGATCGTCGAGGTCGGGGGCAGGCTGCTGCCGGCGGGGAAGAAGGTCAGGTGGCCGGGGGCGGCGGGGCTGACGACGGTGACGTTGGCGGAGACCGCCTGGGCGCCGGTCGAGATGCCGCACTGGCCGGCGAGGTTGAACGTCCGGGTGCTCGACGCGGCGAAGGCCGGGCCGCCGAAGCCGTTGGGGTCGATGGCGTTCCGGGTGTCGAGCACCCGGCAGGGGGGGACCGTGAAGTAGGACGTACCGGCCTGGGCGAAGGCGGGGGTGGCCGAGCCGAGCCAGGCCAACCCCGCGAACATCGTGAGGGTCGCTACGACCAAGGAGGCGCGACTCTTTCGGGCACGCCGGATTCTC
>JAXDLD010000201.1:0-12673 GCA_034666805.1 Acidobacteriota bacterium | reverse complement strand
ATCGTCGCCGTGGCGGCGGCCTGCCCCGGGTCGATCCGGTAGGCGGGATCGGGGACGAGCGTCAGCACCGCCGTCTCGCCCCCCTCGACCCGGCTGTCCTCGATCGGCGCCAGGTCGACCGTGACCGCGCCCGCTCCGGCGGGGAAGACGGCGCTCATCGGGGCGCTGTAGTCGGCCCCGAGATCCGCCGTCCCCTTCCAGATCCAGCGCACGGTGAGCGCCGCGGCCAGATTGCCGGTGCGGGTGAGGGTGAACGTCCCATGGCTACCGGCCTCGCCGGCATTGGGGGTCGTCGCCGCGACGGCGACCGTCACCGCCGGCGGATTGGCGAAGAGGCCGGCGAGGAAATCGTAGACCCTCTGCGCCGTGGCGTCGTCCAGAAAACCGTGGTCGACCCCCTGGACCGGCACGAAGGTCACCGGCACCGCCGCGGCGCGGAGGGCGTCCACGAGGAGCTCGCTCTGGTTGAAGGGGATGAGGTCGTCGACCGTGCCGTGCATCACGAGGAACGGCGGGTCGTCGGCCGAGACGTAGGTGATGGGATTGGCGGTGGCGGCGAGCTCCGGGTTGAGCTGGATGGGGCCGCCGACCAGCTTGCTCTCGGCCGAGCCCCGGGTGTCGTGGTCGGTGCTCGACGCGTAGAGGGACATCTGGAGGACATCGGTCGCTCCGTACCAGTCGATCGCCGCCTGCACCCGCGAAGACACGCCGAGGTTGCCACCCGTCGTCCCCTCGAGGTCGACGGTCACGCTGCCCACCGTGGCGGTGGGGACGTCGGCCGCCGTCGCCAGCACGGCCGCCAGGTGCCCGCCGGCCGAGGTGCCCCAGGCGGCGAAGCGGCCGGAATCGAGGTTGTAGCTGCCGGCGTGGGCGCGGAGGAAGCGCACCGCCCCCTTGACGTCCTGGATCTGGGCCGGCCAGATGGCGGTCTGGGTCAGGCGGTAGTCGACGCTCGCCACCGCGTAGCCGCGCGAGCAGAGGGCCGAGACCTGCGAGGGGAGGGGCGACCGGCTGCCCGAGAGCCAACCGCCGCCGTGAATCCAGATCACCAGCGGGACGGGGCTACCGGCCGCGGGTTGGAGGAGATCGAGCTGCAGCGGCTGGGTCTGCCCGCCGCCGTCGACATAGGTGCCGTAGGTGATCCCCGAGGTCGTCTGGCAGCCCTGGGCGTGGGCGGCGGATGGCGGCAGGGCGGCTGCCCCCGACAGGACGACGAGGGCGAGGAGGAGTGCCCGCTGGTTCAACATACAGCCCTCTCTGGAGCCTCCCTCCAGGGAGATCCAGGGGAGAATCTAGCAGGATACGTGCCGGCGCGGGGCGACGGCGGCGGCGAGGGCGGCCAGGTGGGCGCGGTCGAGCCGGTCCCAGCGGAAGCCCTCGGCATGGCGGCGGGTCGCGGCGCGGTCGGGGTAGTCGGCGAAGAGCCGGCGCGCGGCCTCGGCCAGGGCCGCCGCGCTCCTCTCCCGCATGAGGACGCCGGCCGCGGGGACGTTGATCGCCTCCGGCGTCCCCCACACCGGAGTGGCGATGACGGGAGTGCCGCAGGCCATCGATTCGATGAGCACGTTGGCGATCCCCTCGCGGCTCGACGCCAGGACGAGGGCGTCGGCGGCGCCGTAGAAGTCCGGCAGCTCCTCCTGGTCGACGTGGCCGAGGAAACGCACCCGGCCGGCCACCCCGTGCGCCGCGGCGAGGGCCCGGAGCCCCTCTTCGTACCAGCCGTCGCCGGCGATCAGCAGGGTCGCTTCGGGGATCTCGGGGAGGGCCTCGATCGCGAGGTGGTGCCCCTTGCGCCGGGTCAGGTGCCCGACCGAGAGGAGGACCGTGCCGGAGAGGCCCAGCCGGGCGCGGACCGCCTCCCGGTCGCAGGGCCGGAAGAGGTCGACGTCGACCCCGAAGAGGACGACGCGGACCGCCTCCTCCGCCGCTCCCAGGGCGACCAGGGTGTCCTTGAGCGCCTGGCAGACGGTCGTCACCCCGGCCGCCGCGGCCACGGCGGCGAGGATCATCCGCCGCGGCAGCCGGTAGAGGGGGAGGGTGATGACGTCATCCCCCTGGGCCGTCATCAGAACCGGACGCCCGAAGTGGCGGCCGAGGAGGGTGGCGGCGACGCCGTCCGGGTAGAGGTACTGGGCGTCGATCAGCTCGAAGTCGTAGCCCTCCGACAGGAGCTCCTCGACGACCGGCCGGACGGCGGCGGCGAGGAGCAGGGGAGAGGCGGACATGCTGATCCTGGGGATCAGGGGGAAACGCGGGTGGAGGACCCGGAGGCCGTGGCGCTCCTCCTCCGCCGGCACCCGGGCGTGGATCGCGTAGCGGCCGAAGCAGGGGTCGCCGGAGGGGAACCAGGGGGTGGGGGCGACGACCACCGACTCGACCTCGCCGGTCGCCACCAGGTGGCGCAGGCGCTGCTCGTTGAAGATGCCGTGACGGGGTTGGGCGCCGTTCGGGTAGAGGGTGGAGAACGTGAGCGTCCGCACGCGAGACCTCCCCGCGGTGCCGTGAAGAGGCCTTGGATACGAGCGCCGGAGGCACCGGCGTCTTTATTTTAGCAGAACTTCAAGAATTCAGCTCGCCCGCTGCCCGGCGATCTGGGCGCGGTCGCGCAGCCGCGCCGCGGCGGGGGAGAGGGGGGCGTGGGTGAGGATCTGGTTGATCCGCTCCAAGGCCTTCACGGTGTCGCCCACCCCCTGGTAGAGAACCACCTCGCCATAGAGGTTGTCGGCGAGGACGTTCAGGCGGTCGAGGACCTCCGGGACGTGCTGGCCCTTGGGGAAGCGCTTCAGGTACTCGTCGCCGTTCTTGAGCTCGTCATAGGCCTTGGCCATGGTGTCGAGCCGCTCGCCCGCGGCGCGCTTCAGGTCGGCGTCCTTCTCCTGGTCGACGAGCTGCTGCAGGGCGGCGAGCTCCTTCAAGTTGGGGACCAGGATGCGGAGGCCGGCATGGGCCTTCCGGGACTCGGCGTTGTCGCCCGTCTGGACGACCGCCAGGTACTGGGTCACGGCGTCGGTCTGGTTGCCGAGCCGGCTGTAGGCGTCGCCCAGGGCGAGCATCACCTCGGGGTCCTCGGGGGCCTGCGGGAAGTTCGAGCGGAAGGCGACTAAGAAGGCGGTCTCGTAGACGCCGCCCTTGAGCACCAGGACCGCCCGCGGGTAGAGGTCTTTCAACTTGGTGTCGAAGTCCTTGATCTCGGTGTCCAGGGTAGCGAGGAGGGGGCTCTCCTTCGCCAGCTTGACGACCTCCTCACGGGTCTTCTTGTAGGCGCGAAGGACGCTCCCGTAGTCGCGCGAGAGGAGCGGCTTGGTGAGCTCCTGGTCGCGCTGGGAGTGGAGCTTCTCCAGCCGGATGTTCTCGGCCACCCGGCCCTGCGGCCAGGTCGCGAGGGCGGTCTCCTTGAGGATCTTGGCCTCCGCCGCCGGCGGCTTCTGGCGCTCCATGTAGTTGACGAGCACCGCCTGGGTGCGCAGGCGATAGTCGTCCGCCGAGCGCTTGGGCTCGATCTTCCAGGTCTCCTTGCGCGCCTGGGCCGCCTTCTGGCGCTCCTCGCCGAAGGGGTGGGTCTGCATGTAGCCGTACTCCCGCGCCTGCGGGGCCTTGGTGTTCATGATCGCCCAGAGCTGGCGGGCGCCGTCCGGGTCGTAGCCGGAGGCCGCGGCGAGGCGCTGGCCCTCCTGGTCGGCCTCGTCCTCGTGCTCGCGGCTGTAGCTCCGGAGGAGGAGCTCGTTGACGACGAGGCTCGCCGCCGCGGCGCCCTGGATGATGTTGCCGCGGGAGTCCTCGTAGCCGACCCGGGGGTCGTAGACGGTGTTGGGCTGCGACCGGGGGCTGCTGTGCTCGGCGCCGATGATCACTCCGGCCAAGAGCACGTTCGAGAGCACGCTCATGATCGTCGCCTTGCGCTGCATGCGCTGGAAGTGCAGCAGGGCGACGTGGCCGATCTCGTGGCCGAGGACGTTGGCGAGCATGTCGTCGGTGAGCCCCAGGTCGAGCAGGCCACGGGTGACGAAGATCTGGCCGCCCGGGAGGGTGAAGGCGTTGGGGACGCCCTCCTCGACCAGGGTGAAGGTGAACGGCATCTTCTGGTAGTCCGCGTGCTGGGCGAGCTCGTAGCCGATGCGGTTGACCCGCGCCATCTCGGTCTCGTTGTCGTAGCGGCCGTACTCGTCCAGCGCCTCCTTGGCGACCTTCAGGCTCTTGCCGAAGAGGTCGGGATCGGAGATGTTCTGGGCGAAGGCCGGCAGGGCGGCGAGAGTGCACAGGACCAGGGCGGCAGCCAGGACGCGTCGTTTCATCATGTCGGAACCTACCTCGTAACGGTCAACACCACCCACCCGGTCAATAATCCCGTCCATCTTACTCCTTGGGCGCGGGGGCGTGTGGTAGCGTCTCGCGCCATGAGCGAGCTGACGATCGAAGTGGAGACGGCGAAAGCGGCCATGGCGGAGATCCGGCCCCTCCTCGACGCGGCCTTAAAGGAGGAGTTCCCCGGCGGCATGCTCAAGTGGCGCTGGGAGGGGGACGTGATGCACCTCACCGGGCCCGGCGCCTCCGCCACCATCGTCCACGAAGCCGGCCGCCTCGTCGGCCGCGCCCAGCTCAAGCCCCCCGCCAGCCTCATGCGGCCGGTGATCGAGCAGAAGATCACCAAGGCGATGAAGAAGGGGGCGGCGGCGTAGGGGTCGCCGTGCTGCTAAGCCTTCTTCCCGGCGGGGATCTTGGTCAGTTGGATGACCAGGCGCAGAGCGCCGTTGACCGCCTCCTCGTCAGGAAATGCCTCGGCCACGTCGGAATCGAGCCGCACCAGGTTGGTACCTTCGCGGGACCGTTCGGCGTACTTGCCCTTGACCCCTCCAGCGAGCAGTTGGCGCAAGTCGTACTCCGGGCGCAGATCCCTTTCGAACTCCACCGAACAAGCCTAGCCGCTTTTGCGCCGAGTGAACAGCGTCGACTCCCTCCCCGCCGCCCTCTTCCGTCACGCGGCCTCGCGCCCCGAGGAGCCCTGGCTGTTCCACCGCCGGGGGTGGGATTGGCCGTGGCTGCCCTGGCGGGCGGTGGCGGCGCGGGTGGCGTCGTGGAGCGAGGCGCTGGCCGGCGTGCCGCTCGGGACCCGCGCCGCCTTCGCGGACTGGCCGGGCCCGCTGTCGATCGCCTTGGACCTCGCCCTCCAGGCCGCCGGACTGATCTCGACCCCCATCCCGGAGGAGCTGCCGGACCCGGAGCTCGCCGCCGCCCTCGCCGCGCGGCAGGCCGAGGTCTGGATCGAGCCTGCGGGGAGCCGGAGGCGTGAGGGGGCGGCCGCACTGACTCGCTGGGAGCTTCCCGCCTGGAACGAAGAGGGGCCCTCCGGGCTGGACCCGTCCGGGCCGCCCCCTTCTCTCACCCTGCTCCGCCCGGCCGGGGGAGTGGTCCTCGAGGACGGGAGGGAGCTTGCCGCCGCGGACCTCGTGGCGGCGGCGGCGACGATCGAGGTGTCTCTTCCCGCGGACCGGCGCGGGCGGGAGATCCTGGTCGCGTTCCGATCGCTCTCCGATCCCGCCACGCGCCGGCTCCTCGCCTGGGCGACCTGGACCGGCGCCGCCCTCCTTCTCGAATCCGACCGGGCGGCCGGCGGGGCCAGCGCCGTCTGGGCCCGGCCTACCGTCTTTCATGGCGATGCCTCTGACCTTGCGGTCCTCCGCCGAGCGCTCGCGGGGCGCCGTCTGCTCCGGCCGATCCGGCCCCGCCTCCCCTTTGGCCGGCTCCACACGATCTTCGTGGAGGGCGTTCTCCCGGACGACGAGCGGGCGTTCTGGGAAGGGCGGGGGGTTCGCCTGGTCTGATCCGGAACAGAAAAAGGGGGGCCGGATGGCCCCCCTGGTTTGCTGCGAGCGATGCTCCTGCTGTTACTTCTCAGGGCTCGCGGTGGCCGTAGGCACCGCGGTGGCCGAGAGCGGCTTGGGCTCGGCGGCCGGGGTGTGGCCGGTGGTGACCTCGACAGGGGGCGGGGGCGTCGTCGTCTTGCGCGGCCGGCCGGTCCGCAAGCGTCGCGGTTTCAAGCCGAACTCGTGCAGGCGGGGGCTCCGCGGCCCATGGACGGACTGCAGGCCGAGGCTCAAGCGGGAGAAGAGGTCCCCGCCGTCCACGAGAAGCTCTTTGCGCCGGGCGAGGGCCGTTGCGGCGGCCGCCCGGGTCGCGAGGAGCTGATTGCGGACGGCCTTGGCCTCCGTCAGCATGGCCTGGAACTGGGTGAACTGCTCCTTGAGGCCCGGCATCTGGTCGACCTGCGGCGCCAGGTTGTCGGACAGCGCCTGCCAGCGGTCGATCTCGGCGGCCAGGGTGGTCTGGCCGCGCTGGTTGCCCTTGGCGGGGTTGACGGGCCGGGTGACGGGCGGAGTGATTGCGGTGGTGCTCATTTTGCGTCTCCTTCGAGTTTGGAGTACGCTACGGAGTGTCTATCGCAGACGCGCACGGCCCTCGGGATTGAGATGCCGGGCGTTCTCCGTAGCCGGTTAGGGGTACAACCTGTCCGGTTACACTTGGAGGGGGGCTCTCCTGATCCGAGAGCTCTCCTCCAGCCTTCCACTTCTGTCGTCCCTTCTCTTCTCGCGTGCGATCCTTCACCTCCCTCCTGGGAGCGGTGACGTTCCCGGGCTCCTTGCCCGGGAAGTGCGGGCCAACCGGCCCGATGTTTCCCTCGAACGGGGGGCATAATATCCCCTTCAGGCCATCTGTCAAGCTCCAATGTCAAAAAAATCGCCCTATCAACACTGTAACGGACAAACTACCTCCAGCGCACCTTGGCCGGCTCGTCCCGCCAGGGGGCCGAGGAGGCCTCTTCGTCTCACCTTGCAGAGGATCTCAGAGGCTTGGGCGAGAAAGCGACCAAACGAGGAGACAAAATTTTTTTGTTGGCGGACGACGGTTTGGAGGGGGGGCGGTGCGGTCGTCGGGTGGTCGGTGAACCGGTTGATCCCTGCGGGGCGGGTGGGGGTCCGGGGGGAGCCACAGGAGGGGGGCGCTTTCGCGCCCGGAGATGAATCTCCGGGCTAGGAGCTACGCTGGCTGAAGCCAGCTTCGAAGCCTTCTACCTGCTCCCAAGTCGCCCTCGGGCGTGAAAAGGGTGTGGGTGATCTGCCAGGAGGCCAACGCCGCCAGCTTGGCACGGCCCAGGTGGTGGTCGTAGCGCCCCCACCCGTGGGGGGCGTTCTCCCGGACGCCGCCAATTCCACCGTCGGTTCGACTTGGCACCCCCTGCCGCGAGGGGCACAGCTCTTCGGCATTTTTCAGCCCCACGTCTCGGAGCTCAAGCCCTACAAGCTGAACCGGTTCTCCTCCGAACGGCCGCTGCGCTTCGTCACGCTCCTCGACCGCGACGCGTCCCTACCGTTGACGCTGATCCTGAACTAATCTAGAGTGCAGGTAAGTCAAACGTGGACAGGAGGATAGCTCTATGCAAGCCGCATCGGGTAGGCAATCCCGGCCGACAGTAGACGGCGCTTAAGGGAGAGGGCGGTTAACCCAAGCGCTGCACCGGATGAAGCTTCATTCCTATTTGCCTTCAGAGGCAGGTACAAGGAGATTTGAAGGTGCCAAGGACTCTAGGTCTCGCGCATGTGAATCTCAACGTCAGCGACATTGACCGTTCCGTGCGGTTCTACCGCGAAGTTTTCGGCCTTGAGCTCCTGTCCGACGAAACCGAGACCATCCAGAAAGATGGCCAGCCAGTGGAGCTGCGCCAAGCTTTGCTTTCAACTCCCGGGCGGCAAGACCTGCTTGCTCTCAGTCACGCCGCTTCATTCCCGATCGGAAGAGGTGGCCTCAATCACATCGGTTTCAACTTTGAATCCGACGAAGATGTTCGTACTGCAATCCAAGCGGTCCCTCACCACGGGGAGAAAGTCGTGAAGGAAGGAGAGCGCGAGGAGGGCGGGGTCCGGGAGGTCTTTGCCTATGTTCAGGACCCGGACGGGTATTACGTTGAGATGGCAACCCAGGCCATCGTTTTGAGCGCGAGCCGGGCGCCACAGTAAAGCGATGCGCCTTCTATGGAGCAGCTCCCCTACATCGACGAGCAGAGTCAGCGGGTCGACGCCCCCGCCGACGTGCTCTGGACAGCGCTGCTGAAGGTACTGCGCCGCCAGATGGGCGGCAGTGCGCCGATCGCGCGAATCCTGGGCTGCGACCCCGCAGAGGGCACGGCCGAGTTCGCCGGCCGGCCTGGAGAAGCGGTGCCGGGCTTCCGGGTGGTCGAGGCCGAGCCCGGCCGGCGGCTTGCCCTGCGCGGGCGCCACCGCTTCTCCAACTACGCTCTGACGTTTGTCTTCGACGGCGACCTCCTGCGCGCGCAGACGCACGCGGAGTTCCCCGGCGTCCTTGGCCGCCTCTACCGCGCCGCGGTCATCGGGAGCGGCGCTCACCGGCTCGTGACCCGGCGCCTCCTGCGGCAGGTCGCCCGCGCGACATGTCGCCGATGACGCGCCCTACCGGAAGCCTGGAGGCAGGCTATCCGGCAGCAAGCTCTTCATCCAGGTCGGCGAGCAGGCCCGCCACTCCCCAGATCTTCACACCCTGCCCTAACATCTGGTGTCGCAACTCGCTGTCGGCACGCAAGTCGCCGTCGCCGGAGACCATGGCGTCAGCGTGACCACTGATGGCTGTCGCCAGGACAGGATGGTCTTTCGGGTCACGGCAGCGGGGAGGTACGGCGGTTGCCTCGACCCACTGGCCTCGCCAGCGTAACTGCTCCACCAACTCCTTTGACTGGGCCGGGTCGATGCGTTGTCTCAGGCGGGGGCGCTGCGCTACGGCTTCCAGTTCATCGAGAAGGGGCTGGCTGATGAGGACAACAAACTTGCCGGCTCGCCATGCCTCCAGCACTGGCAAGGTGACCGGCCCACCGAGGAGTGCGCGGATCCACAGATTGGTGTCAACGACGATCCGGTGAGTCATGCCGATCGTGCGATGTCGCGTACGGCCTGAACTTCGCGGTCAATGTCGGCATCCGTGAGGTCGTCCGCAGGAGCTCGCGCTGCGAGCTGCCGGATCAGATCTTTGAACCGGGCATCCATCTCCGCCTCGGCAAGAGCCTGGGCGACGCGAGTCCGGGAGGGTTCATCAAGGCTCTGGATCACGGCGAGGAGCTCTTCGAGACCGAGCCGGACGTTGGGGATAGTGATCTCGGACGAGCGAAGAGCCATGGGACCAATCTCCGTAGGAGCTTACCTCGGTGCCACCACGGCGGTAACGAGGTGCATCCAACATGGATTCTACACCCCACCGCCGCCTTCCGCCTGGGCGCGGTCAGGTCAAAGGGGTAGGGTGGGCATTACGCCGGATCTTGGTCTAGACTCTCCCCCGCTCCCTCCGGCTCCGCCGGCAAGCTCTCCGGGAGCGACGGAAAACTCTCCGCGGGTGTCCAAAGGTCGTGGAAAGTCTTCCGGAACGTCTCCGGGTCGACTTCTGACCCCTCCGGGTAGACTTTCCGGGCCTCAAAAGTTACTTTCGACGGCTCCGGGAAGACTTTTGAGACGTGGAAAGTTACTTTCAGGGTCTCCGGGAAGACTTTTCGGGCGTGGAAAGTTACTTTCAAGGTCTCCGGGAAGACTTTTCAGGTCTGGAAAGTTACTTTCGACGGGTTCCGGAAGACTTTCGAGGACTCCGGGAAGACTTTTCGAGGGGTTCCCGAAGACTTTGGACAGGTTCGGGAAGACTTTCAAGGGGTTCCGGAGCCTCCCGGAGAGGTTTTGGAAGCTCCCGGAGGGGTTCCGGACGCTTCCGGAGAGCCTGCGGAAGGTCCCGGAGGGATTCTGGAAGCTCCTGGAGGAGCTCGGGAAGCTTCCGGAGAGGTTTCGGAGACTCCCGGAGAGACTCCGGAGACTCGCCACCTCATTTCCCCCCCGCCCAGATCCTTCCGACTCGCAAGGCTCGTCCTCAGGATGACGATTGTAGCAGCGTCGCGCCCGGACGGTTGGGCGGTGGGCCGTGGCGGGCGTGTTCCAGGTCCGCCATCGGCCGGGCCGGGCGTGCAGCTTCGCCGCACTGCGGCTTACGCCTCCTGGCCATGGTATAAACCGGGGGTTGAGTGGAGGAGGCCGTCATGCCCGAAGAGCACCCCGCTACCGAAACGCCCCGTCCCCCCGCCCCGCTGCGGGCCCCGAACGACGCCTCGGTTTTAGAGGAGATCACCGAGCGCGCCGATACGGTGTGGACCGGCTCGCGACGCAAGCCGCCGGTCCAGTCGACCGGGCGGCGCGACCTCCGCGGCCCAGGTGGCCGGGTGGCGATCGTCGACGGCTGCCGCACCCCCTTCGTCAAATCGGGCACCGACTTCCAGAACATGGACGTCGTCGATCTGGCGAGCACCGCGGCGGCCGAGCTGGTGGCCCGCTCGGGGATCGACCCGGCCGTCATCGAGATGTCGGTCTTCGGCTGCGTCATCCCCGCCCTCCACGCCCCCAACCTGGGGCGGGAGGTGGTGTTCCGCACCTCGCTCCCCATGGACATCCCGGGGACCACGGTCAACCTCGCCTGCGCCTCCTCGAACCGCGCCATCACCTTCGGCGCCGAAGCCATCCTCGCGGGCGAGGCGAGCGTCGTCCTGGCCGGCGGCGCGGAGTCGCTCTCGAACGTCCCCATCCAGTTCTCGAAGAGGGCGTCGCGGGTCTTCATGGAGCTCAACAAGGCGAAGAGCGTGCCGCAGCGGGTGGGGGTCTTGAGCAAGCTCCGGCCGGCCGATTTGGCGCCCGTCGCCCCGGCCATCGCCGAGTACACGACCGGGATGTCGATGGGCGAGTCGGCGGAGAAGATGGCCAAGGAGAACGACATCTCCCGCCGCTCCCAGGACGAGATCGCCCTCCTGTCCCACCAGCGGGCGGCGGCGGCGACCGCCGACGGCCGCTTCGCCGAGCAGATCGCCGCCACCTTCCCGCCCCCGGGCTACGACAAGGCGGTCTCGAAGGACAACGGCATCCGCGCCGACAGCTCGATCGAGGCACTCGCCAAGCTCAAGCCGGTCTTCGACCGCCACTACGGGACCCTGACGGCGGGCAATTCGAGCCCGCTCACCGACGGCGGCGCGGCGGTCCTCCTGATGAGCGAGGAGCGCGCCAAGGCCCTGGGCTTCACCCCGCTCGGCTACATCCGCTCCTGGGCCTTCACCGCGCTCAACCCCGGCGACCAGCTCCTCCAGGGGCCGGCCTACGCTGCCCCCGCCGCCCTCGAAGCCGCCGGGGTCAAGCTCGCGGATTTGGACTTGGTCGAGCAGCACGAGGCCTTCGCCGCCCAGGTGGTGTCGAACTTGAAAGCCTTCGCCTCCAGGAAATTCGCCAAGGAGGAGCTGGGGCGCGACGAGCCGATGGGGGTGGTCGACTTCGCCAAGTGGAACGTCTGCGGCGGCTCGATCGCCATCGGCCACCCCTTCGGCGCGACCGGCGCCCGCATCACCACCCAGCTCCTCTACGAGCTGCGGCGGCGGGACGGCAACCTGGGCCTCCTCACCCTCTGCGCGGCGGGCGGGGTCGGCTTCGCCATGGTCGTCGAGCGCGAGTAGGCGCGGCTGGGGTGGGTCTGGCGCCGAGAGAATTGACTTCCTGAACCTCCGGGCGTACAGTTTTCTGTACAGGTGGACTTTCCATGGACTGTATCTCGTACACGGCGGCGAGGGCCAAGCTGGCGAAGACCATGGACGAGGTTTGTGAGCGCCACGAGCCCGTCATCATTACCCGGAGCGGTCAGGCGTCAGTCGTCATGCTCTCGCTCGACGACTTCAATGCGCTCGAAGAGACGGCGTATCTTCTCCGCAGCCCCAAGAACGCGAGACGCCTGCTCGAATCGATCGCCGAGTTGGAAGAGGGCCGCGGCAAGGAACGGAACCTCGTCGAGTGAAGCTCATCTTTTCCGAGCGGGTCTGGGAAGATTACCTGCACTGGCAGAAGATGGACCGCAAGATTCTGCTGCGGATTAACCAGCTCATCCGGGAAATTCAGCGCGACCCTTTCGGCGGCATCGGTAAGCCAGAGCCGCTACGGCATGCCTTCCAGGGCTACTGGTCACGCCGCATCAACGACGAGCACCGGATCGTCTACAAGATCCAGGACGGCTCTCTTCTCCTCGCTCAGCTCCGCTATCACTATTGAGCGACGGCGCTCTCGCCGGTCTAGCCGGCGACCCGGGCGACCACCACCAGGGTCAAGTCGTCGCGCAGAGGCTCCCCCCCGACATGGGCGTCGAAGGCGGCGAGGATGCGGTCGTGGAGGGGCTGGGGCTCGCCGCCGGCGGCGACCAGCGACTGCAACCGCTCGTAGCCGAAGGCCTCGATGCCCTTAGGGTCGGTCGCCTCGGCGAGCCCGTCGGTGTGGAGGACGAGGAGGTCGCCCGGTTCCAGGGTCGTCGTCCCTGGCCGGTAGGGGAGGGGCTCGCGGATCCCCAGGGGGAACCCGCCTTCGCCGAGCTCAAGGACTCTGCCGTCGGCCCGCCGCAGGAAGGGGAAGGGGTGGCCGGCCGAGACGTATTCGAGCTGGCCCGTCGCCGGGTCCAGGAGGGCGTAGAAGACGCTCATGAAGGTGCGCGTGCCGCGGGTGCGGCAGAGGGTGCGGTTCAGGAGGTCGAGCACGCGCTCCGGCGCCGGGTCGAGGTCGAGCGCGGTCTTCCAGGTGGCGTTGGCGATCGCCATGACGAGGCCGGCCGCCATGCCGTG
>JAXDLD010000200.1:0-2895 GCA_034666805.1 Acidobacteriota bacterium | reverse complement strand
CGACGCCAACCTCCTCTACCAGGGGTCGATCACCATCGATCCCCTGCTCATGGAAGCGGCGGACTTCGTGCAGTTCGAGCGGGTGGAGATCTACAACTGCACCAACGGCGAGCGGTTCGCCACCTACGCCATCCCCGGCACGCCGGGGCTGGGCGAGATCGTCATCAACGGCGCCGCGGCGCACAAGGCGAGGCCGGGAGACATCGTCATCCTCGCCACCTACGCGACGTACGACGAAGCGGCCGCCCGCCGGCACCGGCCGGCGCTGGTCTTCGTCGACGCCGCCAACCGGCAGCTCGCCGATGCCCCGATGCCGGCTCTCGTGGCGGTCGGGTAGGCTGGTGGCACCTCGCTTGCTGAACCTATGGGTATGAACATGGCCCTCCGCCCCGCCGTCGTCCTCCTCCTGGGTCTCCTGGGAGCCGTGCCCTCCGCCTGTGCCGGCCGGTTGGGCTCGCCCACCGAGCCGCGGGGGGAGGTGGCGTTCACCACCCTCCTCCAGACCGGGGTGCCGGGCCAGTCCGGCGGCGAGATCCGGGTGGTCGTCCGCGATCGGGCGGCCTGGGTCCAGCTCTGGGCGCAGCTCCGGCAGGAGAGCTCGCTCCCCGAGGCGCCGCCCGAGGTCGACTTCGGCAAAGACATGGTGATCGTGGCGGCCATGGCGACCCAGCCCTGCGTCTCCAAGGTGACCGTCCGCGCGATCACCCGGGCCCCGGGAGGCCTCCGGGTCGACCTCCTGGAGGAGCCGCCGGCCGCCAACTGCCGCTGCATCGTCTCCCAGCGCCCGATTCACGCCGTGCGCCTGCCCCGCTCGGACGCCTCCGTGGAGTTCACCGCGACCACCACCCCGCGGGCCTGCTGAAGAGCCCCGTCCTTCCCGCGTAGGCTAGAATGGCCGCGTAGGAGGCAAGTATGCCCACGACGCTCGAACCGCAGATCGCCACCGAAGTCGAACCGCTGATCATCGCCGGCCGCACCTTTCGCTCGCGGCTGATCCTGGGGACCGGCAAGTACCGGGACTTCCCGACCATGGCCGCCGCCCTGGAGGCCTCGGGCACCGATATGGTGACCGTCGCCCTCCGCCGGGTGAACCTGGACGAGCGGGGGCGCGGTTCGCTCCTCGACTTCGTCGACCCCGACCGCTACCTGCTCTTGCCCAATACGGCCGGCTGCTACACCGCCGACGAGGCCGTCCGCACCGCCCGCCTGGCGCGCGAGGCCGGGGGCTGGAACTGGGTGAAGCTCGAGGTGATCGGCGACAAGCAGACCCTCTTCCCCGACAACGTCGAGCTCTTGAAGGCGACAGAGCGGCTGGTGGCCGAGGGCTTCGTGGTCCTCCCCTACACCAACGACGACCCGGTGGTCTGCAAGAAGCTGGCGGAGCTGGGCGCGGCCGTGGTGATGCCGGCCGGCGCCCCCATCGGCTCGGGGATGGGCATCCGCAACCCGGCCAACCTGCGGATCATCCTGGAGCAGGCGACGGTGCCGGTGATCGTCGACGCCGGGGTGGGCACGGCGAGCGACGCGGCGCTCGCGATGGAGCTGGGGGCGGCGGGGGTGCTCATGAACACGGCGGTGGCCGAGGCGAAGGACCCGGTGCGCATGGCCAAGGCGATGAAGCTCGCCGTCGAGGCCGGCTGGCTCGCCGCCCACGCCGGCCGCATCCCCCGGAAGCTCTACGCCAACGCCTCCTCCCCCCTGGAGGGGATGATCGAGTAGAGTTGCAGGCCGGCCTGGGGTGCCGTACAATTCCCCTTCCGCACGTGGCTGTACCTCGTGCACCCTTAGCTCAATTGGATAGAGCGACAGACTACGGATCTGTAGGTTGGGGGTTCGACTCCCTCAGGGTGCACCACCTAACTTACCTAGAATCAAGTAGTTACAATCAGCGCTCGAAAACGGCTCCGGGGTGCTTTGCGCTCGGGGACCACTGGGGGACCACTGGCGCACGGGCTTCCCTCGTTTTAGCCGGCTGGCCGGCCCTGTTGTCCCTCCTCATCCCTCCTCTCCCCAAAAGACGACCGGCGCCGCGTGGCGCCGTCCGGCGGTCATCGCCAGGTAGATGGCGATCGTCGCCAGCAGTGCGGCGGTCACCGCCAGGTAGGTTGGCGGTCGTCGCCAGTAGTCCCGCGATCACCGCCAGGTAGGTTGGCGGTCGTCGCCAGCAGTCCCGCGGTCACCGCCAGGTAGGTGGCGATCGTCGCCAGCAGTGCGGCGGTCACCGCCAGGTAGGTTGGCGGTTGTCGCCAGCAGTCCCGCGATCACCGCCAGGCAGGTTGGCGGTCGTCGCCAGTAGTCCGGCGGTCATCGCCAGGTAGGTGGCGATCATCGCCAGCAGTGCGGCGGTCGTCGTTGGCGAAGCGCGTGATCTCTTCCCCGAGCCGTTTCTGGCCCAATCCTTGCTGTTCGCTGGCCAGGAGGTACACACCGATGCCCAAGGCATGGAGCGACAAGGACGAACGGCAGTACGAGCACGTCAAGGAGAGCGAGAAGAAGGAAGGCCGCTCGACCGAGCAGGCCAAGGAGATCGCGGCCCGCACGGTGAACAAGCAACGCAAGGAAGAGGGGCGTACGAAGAGCTGAGCTTTAGGCTTTAGCCCGGCAAGATCGAGACCCGCCCGGTGGCGGAGTCGGCCGCCAGCGCGGGTTTCTTCTGTTCTTCGGGGATCTCCGCGCTCTCCCCAGGGTTGCGGAACAGGTTGGACTCCAGGTTGTACTGCCGCGTGTAGAGCGCGTGATAGCGGCCGCCCTCGGCCAGGAGATCCTCGTGGCGACCGCGCTCGACGATCCGCCCCTGCTCCAGGACGAGAATCTGGTCGGCCCGGCGGATGGTCGACAGGCGGTGGGCGATGACGAAGGTGGTGCGGCCCTTCATCAGCTCGGCCAATCCCTCCT
>JAXDLD010000199.1:0-4380 GCA_034666805.1 Acidobacteriota bacterium | reverse complement strand
AGGAGGACGACTTCACGATCCGCAACCAGTCGGACTTCCTGAACACCTTCGCCGAGACGACGCAGGTGTTCACCAGCCTGCTGGCCGGCATCGCGGCGGTGAGCCTGCTGGTCGGCGGCATCGGCATCATGAACATCATGCTGGTCTCGGTGACCGAGCGGACGCGGGAGATCGGGGTGAGGAAGGCGGTGGGGGCGAGACGGCAGGACGTCCTCCTCCAGTTCCTCATCGAGGCGGTCACCCTCTCGCTCGTCGGCGGTGCCCTCGGGCTCCTCCTGGGCTACGGCCTGGGCTCGGGGATCGCCAAGGCCCTCCCCGGCGACTGGCCGCCCGCCCACGTGCCGCTCTGGGCGGCGGGGCTCGCCTTCGGGTTCTCAGGCCTGGTCGGCGTCTTTTTCGGCATCTACCCGGCGGGCAAGGCGTCCCGGCTCGACCCGATCGAGGCACTACGATATGAGTAGGGAGTTTTGTAAGAAAACTGTAAGGACGCTGTAATCTCCCTGTCACCCAGAATTCCGGTACAATCCTCAGTATCGCCATGGCCTCCGTAGATACCTCAGCCCCTTCCTCCAATCCGTTGCGGGTCCTGGTCGTCGAAGACGACACCGAGAGCCTCCAGCTCATGGGGGCGCTCCTCTCGATCTGGGGCTACGAGCCGCGGCTGACTCCGGACGGGCCGGCGGGGCTGCGGGCGGCGACGACGGAGATGCCGGATGTGGCCCTCTTAGACCTCGGCCTGCCGGGGATGGACGGCTTCGAGGTGGCGCAGAAGCTCCGCGCCTCCCCCGGCGGCAACGCCATCCTCATCGTCGCGGTCACCGCCTTCCGCGGCGAGAGCCACCGCGACAAGGCCTTCGAGTGCGGCTTCGACAAGTACCTCATGAAGCCGGTCGACATCGAGACCCTCCGCCTCGTCCTCGCCGAGGCGGCGCCGCGCACCGGCGTGGGCAGCGCCGGCGCGGCGAGCAGCAGCGCACCCCCCTCCTAGCCTCGCACCCCTCTGGCAGAGTTTTTGCTTTCCGAAACGACTCGGAAGGATGGAACTCTGACCTGATAAGGGGTGTGCGAATGCGGCAGGGTGATTTCCTCTTTTTACTTCTTTGCGCGACGGTCCTGGGGCTAGGCTGCCAGGACAAAACCGCGCACATCGTCCAGGGTCCTGCCCCACCTGCCCACACGGGCACCCCTGGCTCCCCCTCCGGCAACGTCCGTCTGACCGCCGGCTCTCCCCCCGAGGACGGGCAGTGGACCATGCCCGCCAAGGACTACGCGAGCACCCGCTACAGCGGCCTGGGCGAGATCACGACGGGGAACGTCAAGGACCTGAAGCTCGCCTGGAGCTTCTCGACCGGCTTCGTAGCCGGCCACGAGGCGGCCCCCCTGGTCGTAGGTGGCACGATGTACGTCGTGACCCCGTTCCCCAACTATCTCTATGCCCTCGACCTCACAAAACCGGGGGCGCCGGCCAAGTGGACCTACAAGCCGAAGCCCGACGCCGCCTCCCAGGGGGTCGCCTGCTGCGACGTCGTCAACCGCGGCGCCGCCTACCAGGACGGTAAAATTTTCTTCAACACCCTGGACGACCACACGATCGCCGTCGACGCCGCGACCGGCAAGGAGGTGTGGAAGACCCAGGTGGGGGACATCAACCGGGGCGAGTCGATCACTATGGCCCCCATCGTCGTCAAGGGGAAGGTCCTGGTCGGCAACAGCGGAGGGGAGTTCGGGGTGCGCGGCTGGCTCACGGCTTTGGATACCGCCACCGGCCGAATCGTCTGGCGTGCGTACTCGACCGGTCCCGACAAGGACGTCCTCATCGGTCCCGGTTTCCAGCCCTTCTATTCCCAGGACCGTGGGAAGGACCTCGGGGTCTCCACCTGGCCGCAGGACGCCTGGAAGATCGGCGGCGGCACGGTCTGGGGCTGGATCTCCTACGACCCCGAGCTCGACCTGGTCCTCTACGGCACCTCGAACCCCGGACCGTGGAACCCCGACCAGCGCCCCGGCGACAACAAGTGGACCGCCACCGCCTTCGCCCGGAAGCCGGACGACGGCTCGGCGCGCTGGGCCTACCAGTTCAACCCGCACGACCTCTACGACTACGACGGCGTCAACGAGATGGTCCTCCTCGACATGGACGTCGCGGGGAAGGCCCGGAAGGTCATCGTCCACCCGGACCGCAACGGCTACGTCTACGTCATGGACCGGCAGACCGGCGAGGTGCTCTCGGCCACTCCGTTCGTCCCCATCACGACGACATTGAAGGTCGACTTGAAAACCGGCCGGCCGGTCGAGAACGAGGCTAAGCGGCCGGGATTCGGCCACGTGGTGCGCGAGATCTGCCCCGCCGCTCCGGGAGGCAAGGACTGGCAGCCCTCGGCCTTCTCGCCGCGGACCGGCCTTCTCTACATCCCGCACAACAACCTCTGCCAGGACACCGAGGGCGTACAGGCCAACTACATCGCCGGCACCCCGTTCGTGGGCGCCAACAACAAGATCTACGCCGGTCCCGGCGGCCACCGCGGCGAGTTCACGGCCTGGGACCCGGTCGCCGGGCGGGCGGTGTGGAAGGTCAAGGAGAGCTTCCCGGCCTGGAGCGGCGCCCTGGCTACGGCGGGGGATGTCGTCTTCTACGGCACCATGGAGGGCTGGTTCAAGGCCTTGGACGCGAAGACCGGCAAGCTCCTCTGGCAGTTCAAGGCCGGCTCCGGGATCATCGGCCAGCCCATCGCCTACCGCGGGCCGGACGGCAAGGAGTACGTCGCCATCCTCTCGGGGGTGGGCGGCTGGACCGGCGCCATCGTCTCCAACAACCTCGCCCCCCAGGACGGCACCGCGGCCCTGGGGATGGTCAACGCCATGAGCGACCTCCCCCAGCACACGACCCGGGGCGGGACCCTCTACGTCTTCTCCCTGCCATGAAGAGGGCGGTTGGACTGCTCGCGCTGCTGCTCCTCACGACGCCCCTTTGGGGACGGGAGCTCAAGGTCTGCGCCGATCCCAACAACCTGCCGTTCACCGACCGGCGGGGGGAGGGGTTCGAGAACCGGATCGCCGAGTTGGTGGCGAAGGACCTGGGCGCCACCCTCCGCTACACCTGGTGGGCGGAGCGCCGCGGCTTCTTCCGCAACACCTTGAAAGCCGGGCTCTGCGACGTCGTCATGGGCGTGCCGACCGGGACCGAGATGGCGCTCCCGACCCGGCCCTACTACCGGTCGACCTATGTCTTCGTCTCCCGGAAGGACCGCGGTCTGGCCCTCCATTCCTTCGATGACCCGGCGCTCAGGAAGCTCAGGATCGGGGTCCAGATCATCGGCAACGACTACGCCAATGCCCCGCCGGCGCATGCCCTCTCGAACCGCGGGATCGTCGGCAACGTCGTCGGCTACACGGTCTACGGCAACTACGCCGAGGAGAGCCCGCCGTCGCGGATCGTCCGGGCGGTGGCCCAGCGGGAGGTGGACGTGGCGGTGGTCTGGGGGCCGCTCGCCGGCTACTACGCGCGGCGCCAGACGGTCCCCCTCGTCCTGGTGCCGGTGTCGCCCCAGATCGACCTTCCGTTCCTCCCCTTCGTCTACGACATCGCGATCGGGGTGCGGCGGGGGGAGAAGGCCCTGCGGGACGAGATCGACGCCGTCCTCGAACGCCGGCAGGGGGAGATCGCCGCCATCCTCGACCGCTATGGGGTACCACGAGTGGGAGCAGGAGAGAGGAGAACCGCGCCATGAGACCTTACTTGCCGATCACCGTTCTTGGCCTCACCCTCCTCCTCAGCGGCTGCGAGCGCGAGCGCCGGGACCTCCGCGAGCCGCCGGACATGGACATGAGACACCCGCCGGTGCGGGTGGGGACCCTCCAGCCCGGCCCCCGCCAGGCCGCCGACACCGGGAAGGGCCCCTTCGATGAGAACTCCTACGGCCTCTCCGAGGGGCAGCGGCTCTTCGACTGGTACAACTGCACGGGCTGCCATTCCCACGGCGGCGGCGGGATCGGGCCGGCCCTGATGGACGACCAGTGGATCTACGGCAGCGACTCGGCGAACATCTACGACACGATCGCCAAGGGCCGCCCCAACGGCATGCCGTCCTTCGCCGGCAAGATCCCGCCCGACCAGATCTGGGAGCTGACGGCCTACGTGCGCTCGCTCGCCGGCCTTACCCCGAAGACGGCGAACTCGGCCCGGGCCGACCACCTGTCGACCAGCCCCAAGACCCCCAGCGTCTCCTCCGGCGAGCCGCCCACGACCCAGCCCGCGGAGCATCCGGGATGACGGCGCGGATCGCGGGTCCCTTCAACCAGTCGGTCCTCGACCCCGCCGGACCCCAGGCGGCGCACATCAGTCATCTCTGGTGGCTCCTCTTCTGGGTGACGACGGCCGTC
>JAXDLD010000198.1:0-9126 GCA_034666805.1 Acidobacteriota bacterium | reverse complement strand
GCCACCCGGGCGTTGTTGTCGCGGACGAGGATGTTGCGGAGCGGGCGCGAGGCGCCGCGGGTGAGCTTCATGCGGGCCGGCAGCGGCAGCATCCGGATCTGCCCCTCGGAGAGCTTGGTCTGGTCGTCGACCTCCCCTACCGCCGGGATGGCGCGGACGGCGGCGACCGCGGCCACGAACTCCTCCTCGTCCATCTCCTCTTCTTCGCTGATGACGAAGTCGAGGGCGGGCGCCGAGCGCTCCTTGGGCAGCAGGTGCTCTCTGTACTCGCCGATCCGCCGCTGGGAGTAGCTCGAGAGTTGCGGGTTCTCGGCCAGGGCGTCCAGGATGGCCGGCTCCTCGACGATCGCGTCCTGGCGCAGGAGGAGGATCTCCTGGAGATCGGGGGAGAGCCGCGGCGCCAGGTCCATCAGGATCGCGCGCGGCACGTCCCGCCGGCGGAGGATGGCTTCGACCAGGAGGGGGTGGCCGAACTGCTCGGCGAACCAGGCGAGCACCTCGGAATCGGCCTCGCCGGCGAGGAAGGAGACGGCGAGCCCGGGGTCGACCGCGGCGAGCGAGCGGGCGGCGCGCGCCGCCACGTCGGGGTCGCCACCCCTGGCGAGGAAGACCTGGAGGGGTACGAGCTGCTCGAAGGAGACCGGCAGCAGGCCCTCGGCCGCGAGGGTCTGGAGCTGGCGGTTGCCGGCCCGCACCTGATCGAGCAGAGAGGCCCGGCTGTCGGCCACCGTCAACGGGTCTCTTTCCTGGCCTTCAGGTTCTTCAGGGTGTCGAGGTCGATGATGAAGTCCTTCAGCACCTGCCCCTTGCCGGTCACCGGCAGGGGGAGGGAGGCGCCGTTGACCTGGACCTCCGCCGCCCCCGCGTCGCCCAGGGTGAGCTGCACCGTCTTCTGCGCCGGCAGGCGCAGGGCCTCCCCCGCCACCCGCTGCTCGGCGATCCGCTTCTTGCCGTCGATCAGGGCATCGACCCAGCACTCGCGGGAGAAGTCGAGGTTGACCTCGAGCGGCGCCGGGGGCGCCTCGGTCTCCGGCGCCGGCGGGGGCTGTAAGGCGGCGGCGGCCGTCGCCTCTCCCGGGCCGGCGGGGAGAGCCGCCGGGCCGGCGATGCCGGCTGCGGGGGCTGCCGGGGGGGCCGTGGACGAAGTCTCCGCGGCCGGCGGCTGCGCCGGGGCTGCCGGAGTGAGGGGGACGGCTCCCGGCGACCCCGCCGAGCCGGTGCGGGCGGGGCGGGCGGCCGCCGGGTGCTGCTGGCGGTAGACGAGGAAGGCCACGACGGCGCCGATGACCAGGAGGGCGAGGAGGAGGAGGAGGCGGGAGAGCCGGCGTCGGCCGCCGCGCGGGGAGGCCTCCTCGTCCTCCCCCTCCGGCCGCTCGCCCGCCTGCTGCACCGCCAGCCAGTGGTTCACCACCTCGTCCGGCGAGAGGCCGACGTAGCGGGCGTACTCGCGGAGGAACCCCTTGGCGAAGACGGGCGCCGGGAGGAGGTCGAAGCGGTCCTCCTCCATGGCCTCCAGGTAGCGCAGGCTGATCTTGGTGCGCTCGGCGACGTCGCGCAGGCTGATCTCCCGCAGCTCGCGCTGGCGGCGCAGCCAGGTGCCGAAGGAGCCGGGCTCGGGCTCCGATCCCTTGTCCCAGGGCGGCTGCCGCCCCGGGCGCTTGCCGGGGGGGTTCCCCGGCCCTGGCGGCTCGGCCATGGTGTCGACCTCGCTCCGATGCTCCGGATCGTTTCTCCTCAGCGGGATGCGATTTTTTCTCGACACGTTTTTCGGCACGCGTTGTTAACTCTACGCGGCCATCCCCTCCCGGTCAAATGAACGCCCATCGACGGAACCAAAGACGGCCTCCGCCCCATCTCGAAAAAGCTTGAGCAAGAGTCGGGCCGGGGGTTGCCGCGCGGGCCGATTTTCAAATCTGCTATCTTCCAGGTTCCCATGACGATCTCCCGCACCATCCAGGCCCACCTTGCCAAGAGCGACTTCGCCGCCGTCGAGAGCGACTGGCTGGGGCACCTGGGCGAGGCCCCCAACGATCTCGATTACTACGTCGGCGTGGCCCGCGCCCTGATCGGTACCGCCGAGGACGAGCGCGCCCGCTTCCTCCTCGGGATGCTCGACGAGCAGTTGAAGGAGCAGAAGCAGTGGGCCGTGCGCCTCAAACTCCTGGAGCGCATCGGCTCCGTCCTCCTGCCGCCCGAGAAGCTCCACCCCGAGATCCTCGCCTCCCTGGATCACCTCTACGCCGGCCGGCCGACCTACAAGGGACTTCGCGAGGCGGTGGGGCTCTCTAAGGCGACCCACGACATCCCCAAGACCTGGGAGAAGGTGGAACGGCTCCAGGGGCTCCTCCAGTTCGACGTCGGCTCGGTGGTCCTCATGGAGGGGCGGGGAGCGGGGCGGGTGATCGAAGCGAACCTGGGATTGGAGAGCTTCAAGATCGACTTCGAGCGCTTCCCCGGCATGAGCGTCGGCTTCAAGGCCGCCCCCAAGCTCCTGCAGCCGCTCCCCCAGGGGCATGTCCTAAGGCGCAAGCTCGAGGAGCCGAAGGCGCTCGCCGCCCTCTCCCCGACCGAGCTCCTGAAGGCGATCCTCACGAGCTACGGCCGGCCGATGGCGGCGGGCGAGATCCGCGACGCGGTCTACGGTCTCGTCACGGAGTCCGGCTGGACCTCCTGGTGGACCGCGGCGCGCAAGCACCCGCAGGTGGTCTCCGCCGGCAGCGGCGCCAAGCAGACCTACAGCTGGGCCGAGTCGAGCGGCTCCGCCCTGGACTCCGTCTGGCGGACCTTCGCCAAGGCCACCCCGCGAAAGAAGATCGACCTCCTGCGGCGGGACGGCGTTCGTGACCCCGAGCTCCGGAAGCGCATGGCGGCCGATCTCTTGAAGCTCGGCGAGGTGGCGGCGGACAACGACCAGGGGCTCGCCTACGAGATCTGGTACGCCCTCGAGCGGAGCGGCGGCGTCCCCGACGGCCTCGACTGGGCGCCCGACGCCCTCCTCGCCGATTCGGCCGATCCGGTCCGCCTGCTCTCCGGGGTCGAGGACCGGCTGCTCCGCGAGCGCGGCTACACCATGCTCCGCGAGCACCGGGACGACTGGGCCGGCGTCTACATGGGCCTTCTCGCCCAGGAGACCGACCCGCGCGCCATCGAGGTGCTGGTCGACGGCCTCGCCAAGGGCTCGGCCAAGGACCTCAACCGCTTCCTGGACGGCCTCGTCTCCGCCCCCCACCGCCACCCCGCCGCCTTCGTCTGGCTGGCCGAGCGGTCGGCCTCGGACGAGGCGCTGCGCGCTCGGAGCCCGCTCCGCCTCCTGCAGCAGATCCTGGGCAGCCTGAACCGCGACGAGTTCGCCCCCTACCGCGTCCGCCTGGTGGCCCTCGCCGAATCGGGGAGCACGGTGCCGCGCCTCTTGACCCACCTGACCGAGGAGCAGGCGGCGCAGGCGGAGGACGCGGTCCACCGCGCCGCCGGCCTGGAGCCCTACCAGCGCGACGCCCTCAACAACGCCCTGGAGCTCCGCTTCAGCTCGCTCCGCCGGGAGAACCAGAACGCCCTCTACGCCACCCAGGAGAGGGTGGATGAGAAGCGGGCGGAATTGAAGCAGATCATGGCGATCGACATCCCCGCCAACCGCAAGGCGATCGAGGAGGCCCGCGCCATGGGCGACCTGCGGGAGAACTTCGAGTACAAGTCGGCCCGCCAGCGCCACGAGTACCTGAACGCCCGCGCCGCGGCCTTGAACTCCGAGCTGAATCGCGTCCGCCTGATCGAGATCGAGGGGACCGACCTCTCCGAGGTGCGCATCGGCACCCGGGTCCGCCTCGAAGGCCCCGCCCGCCAGCGCACGATCACCATCCTCGGTCCCTGGGAGAGCCAGCCCGAGGACGACGTCCTCTCCTACGAGTCCGAGATCGCCAAGCAGGTCCTCGGCCGGAGCCTGGGCGACGAGGTCGAGCTCGCCGGCCACGCCTACAAGATCGCGGCGATCGAGCCCTACAAGTAGGCATTCAGGAAAATGAATCCACCGGCTTGAATCAGAGCCGCCCACCTCACTGCCAAGCCCTTTCTCCTAGCCCCTCCTGCCCCAGCGGCATCAACCTTGCTCTACTCTCTGCCAGAGAGCACTCGACGATGCCGATCCCGGCTCTATTCCTCTTCTTTGTCCTGAGCCTCTTCGGCCGGGCGGCAGGGATCGTCGTCGATGAGGCGGGCCATCCCGTCGCCGGGGCGCGGATCACCCTGCAGCATGTCTCTGTCTCCATCGGGCCGCTGGGCGACCCCCTCGACAACGACCTCTATCACGCCGTCTCCGGGGCGGACGGGCGCTTCACCGTCGCGCCGGCCTTGGCGGCCGTGGCCTTCGAGCGGGTCGAGGTCATCGTCGAGGCCGCTGGGCTCCTGAGCCTCGAAACCGACCGTGCTCTCCCCAAAGGCGCCGGGCCGGCCGACCTCGGCAGGCTCGTCCTCTCGCGCGGCAAGACCGCCTCCGGGCGGGTGACCGACCCCGCCGGGCGCCCCGTTGCCGGAGCGACGATCTGGAAGGGGCCCAGCAAGGGGGGCTACCCCGGCGCCGAGGCACCGCTCGCCGTCTCCGGGCCGGACGGCGCCTTCACCTTCCCCACCCTCCCGGGCAGCACGGAGAGCCGCGATCTCCTCGTCTGCCACGACGGCGATTTAGGCGAGCAGGTCACCTGGAACGCGCGCGCCACGGCCCCACTCGCCATCGTCCTCCATCCCGCCGGCCACATCCGCGGCCGGGTGGTCGCGGCCGACGGGACACCCGTGGCCGGGGCCTTCGTCGCCTACTCCAACCCCCAGGAGGCGGCGACGGACGCCATCCCGCCCCGGGACGACTGCGCGGACCATCCGGATTGGGGGGTCGAGACGGACGCCCGGGGCCGCTTCACCCTGACCCCCCCGCGCACCACCTGGTACGACCTCGAGGCCCGGGCGGACGGCCACCCCTGGACCCCGTTCGGCCGGCGCCTCCTCGTCGAGGGGGGGGTGACGATCTACGGGATCGAGATCTGGCTGCCGGCGGGGGCGACGGTCTCCGGGCGGGTGCTGACGCCGGCGGGCGAGCCGCTCGCCGGCGCCCGGGTTTTCGCCTCCAGCAACCACGACCAGCACCGGACGGTGGCCGACGGCGACGGCGGCTACCTCCTCTCCGGGGTCGGAAGCGGGCGGCACTCCCTGGTGGCGGAGATCGGGGAGGGAGAAGAGAGCAGCCAGGCCGAGCGGGAGATCGACGTCGTGCCGGGGGAGAACCGAGTCGATCTCACCCTCGTCCGCAAGGTCACCTACGAGGTCCGCGGCCGGGTAGTAGCACCGGACGGCATGCCCGTCCCCGGCGCTCGGGTGCGCAAGAACCTGGAGGAGTCCTTCTCCGTTCCCCACGCCATCGCCGGAGACGACGGCTCCTTCGTCCTCCGCCTCGCCGCCGGCGCCCACCGGCTCGCCGCCGAGCGGGAGGGGTTCGCGAACGGGGTGGCCACCGTGCAGGTGGCCGGGGCCGGCGTCGACGGGATCGAGATCCAGCTTTCGCGCGGCTGCGCGGTGACCGGCCGGGTGCTGGGGCTCGCGCCGGGAGTGCGGGCGGGAGTGAGCGCGACGCCACCCGCCGGGAGCGGTCTGCCCTTCCTGGCCGGCGGCACCGACCCGGAAGGTCGCTTCCGGATCGAGCACCTCGCCCCGGGGGAGTGGACCCTGGCGGCCGAGGCCCTCCCGCGCGAGGCCAGCGGCAAGGTGACCCTCGCCCCGGGCGGCCCCTGCGCGGACGAGGAGGTCGATCTCGCGCTCCCCGAGGGGTTCGAGGTCCGCGGCCGGGTCGCCGATCCGGCGGGCCAGCCGCTCGCGGACGTCTGGGTCTATCTCGATTCCACCCGCGGCTACAGCGCCATGACGGGCGAGGACGGCGCCTTCGCCGTCTCCGTGCCGAACGGAACCTGGAAGGTCGGGGCGACGGTCGCCGGGTTCTTCCTCGCCGCGCCGTTGCCGCTCCAGGTCGACGGCGGGCCGGTCGAGGGCGTCGAGGTCGTGCTGCGGCCAGGGGCGACGGTCCGGGGACGGGTGTCCGGCGTCGCCCCGGGCGACCCCGTGGAAGTCTGGGCCGCGGGGCCGGGAGACCTGGCGTCGGGATGGACGGACGACGACGGCACCTATCGCCTGGACGGCCTGGCGCCGGGAGAATGGACGGTGTCGGCGGCCTTGACCGACGAGCACCGGGTCCGCCGGCGTGAGGTTTCCCGCCCGGTCGCCGTGCCGGCGGGACCGGCCGAGGTGACCCTCGACCTGACCCTTCCTCCGGCCCCGGAGGTCCTCTGAGAGGCTGTGAAAAAATCCACTGTGCTCCCGACTGCGTCCTTTCCCTGGGAGCGCCGGCGTCCCCGCCGGCTTTTTGTTGCCGGCGAGGACGCCGGCGCTCCCAGGGAAAAAGCGAATTGAGCTCCTCGCGCCTTGCTGGCGAGAGCCAGCCCGAGGACGACGTCCTCTCCTACGAGTCCAAGATCGCCAAGCAGGTCCTCGGCCGGAGCCTGGGCGACGAGGTCGAGCTCGCCGGCCACGCCTACAAGATCGCGGCGATCGAGCCCTACAAATAGAGTTTACCTTCCGCATCCTAGTCCTGGAGATACGGGTCTCGCGGCCCGAGGCGAGAGGATCTCCATGAATGGGACCTGACACCAGCCGTTCGCCTCGTCCCGGCTTGGTTCACTGAAACCAGTGCGAATTGAGGCATGGGAGAGCTGCATCGAGGGTATACTCAGGCTCGGAGGGCAGCGATCGACGCGGAAGGATCGCTGCACCCGGCGAACGGCTGGGAAGCTCCTCGCGGAACGCTTCCCTGACGACATAGCCTCTGCGCTGCCAGGCGCAACGCCAGCGCTTCGAGCGCAACGCCAGCGCTTCCAGACTCAGCCTCTGCGCTGCCAGGCACGACGGCCGCGCTCCTAGGCACAGCTCCTGTGCTCCCAGGCATAACGCCCGCGCTGCCAGGCACAGCCCCTGCGCTCCCAGACGGAACCGCTGCGCTCCCAGACTCGACCGCCGCGCTGCCCCGACCGCTTTCCATTTGCTAGACTCTGCCGCCGACCCGGCTTTAAGTTCAGTATTTGCGAGCTTTTGCCGGTTGCCGCCGCTGTCCTCCTTCTGCGATCATGGAACACCTGGGTAGATGTAGATATGGCGACGCGGAAACTTGAAGACGTATATCCGCTGTCCCCCCTGCAGGAAGGAATCCTTTTCCACAGTCTGTACGCCCCGGAGTCGGGGGTCTATGTCGAGCAGCTGAGCTGCGCGCTCGTCGGGCCACTCGACGCGGCCGCTTTCGCGCGCGCCTGGGAGCGGGTGATCGAGCGGCACGCGGTGCTCCGCACGGCGTTCGTGTGGAAGAGCCAGAAGCGGCCTCTCCAGGCGGTGCAGCGCAAAGTCGCGCTGCCGCTCTTGAGCGAGGATTGGAGCCATTTGGCGTCCGGCGAGCGCGAGGCGCGCTTCAGAGGCTTCCTCGCCGAGGATCGGAAGCGAGGTTTCGAGGCGGCGCGGGCGCCCCTCCTGCGCATCGCCCTCCTGCGTTTCGGCGCCGGCGAGCATCGGCTGGTGTGGACGTTCCACCACCTGCTCTTAGACGGCTGGTCGCTGCCGCTGGTCCTTTCGGAGGTGCTCCTTTTCTACGCCGCCTTTGCCGCCGGCGCCGCCGGCCGAGACCTCACGCTCCCCGCGCCGCGCCCCTACCGCGACTACATCACCTGGGTCGAGCGGCAGGACTTGGCCGCCGCCGAGGCCTTTTTCCGGCGCGACCTCGCCGGCTTCACGGAGCCCACCGAGGTCGACCTGCCGCGCCCCGTCGCCTCCGAAGCCGCCCCCGACGACTGCAAGCTGACCTTAGGCAGCGCGCGGCACGCCCGGCTCTCGGAGCTCGCGCGGCGGCATCGGCTGACTCTCAACACGCTCCTCCAGGGCGCCTGGGCGTCCCTCCTCGGGCGTTATCTCGGGCGCCATGCCGGCGAGCGGAGGAGCGCGGACGAGGTGGTCTTCGGCACGACGGTCTCCGGGCGCGGCATCCCGCTCGCCGGAATCGAGTCGATGATCGGCCTCTTCATCAATACGCTGCCGGTGCGGGCGCAGCTCGACTCCCGGGCGGAGGTGGGGGCCTGGCTCGCCGGGCTCCAGGAGAGCCAGCTCGCGCGCCAGGCCTTCGAGACCACCCCTCTGCCGCGGATCCAGGGCTGGAGCGAGCTGCCACCGGGCACGCCGCTCGCCGCCAGCCTCTTCGTCTTCGAGAACTACCCGCAGCCGATCTTGCCGAAGGACGGCAGCCTGACGCTCGGCGAGGTGCGCTTCCGCGAGCGGACGAACTATCCGCTGACGGCGATCGCGGCGCCGGCCGGAGAGGACCTGGAGCTCCGCCTGGCCTGGGACCCCGAGCACCACGACGCCGCGACGGCGGCGCGCCTCCTCGCCCACTGGGCGCGCCTCTTAGCGGCGCTGGGCGAGGCGCTGGGCGCGGCCCCAGGATCCGCCGGCCCGCGGCTCGGCGACCTCTCCATGCTGTCCGAGGCGGAGCGCCAGCAGATGGTGGCCGAGTGGAACCCCCGGCCGCCCGCCGAGCTCGCCGAGATCGCCGGGGTTCCCCTCCACGAGCGCTTTGCCGCCCAGGCGGCGCGGACGCCGGACGCGGTCGCGCTCACCGCCCCGTCGGGCGAGCGGGAGGGCGGCGGCGAGCTCACCTACGGAGAGCTGGCGGGACGCGCCGGGCGGCTCGCCGCGGTCCTCAGGCGGCGGGGCGTGGGCGCGGAGTCGCTGGTGGCGATCTGCCTCGAGCGCTCGCTCGATCTCGTAGTGGCCCTCTTAGCGGTGCTCGAGGCGGGCGGCGCCTACCTGCCGCTCGATCCGACCTCTCCGCCGGAGCGGCTCGGCTTCATGATCGACGACTCGGGGGCGCGCGTGCTCGTCTCCCGCCCCGAGCTCGCCGCCCGCCTGCCGCCGCACGGAGCGCAGCTGGTGGTGGCGGACGCCGGAGAGGGCGGCGCGGAGGCCGCGGCGCCGCTCGGCTCCGGCACCGGGAGTGACCGGTCCTGGCTCAGTTTGGTTCCGAGGACGGGCGACTGGCTGCGCGAAGTGCCCGAAGGA
>JAXDLD010000197.1:0-7824 GCA_034666805.1 Acidobacteriota bacterium | reverse complement strand
CCAGGTGGTGGCCGCCTCTCCTCCTGTCTCCCCCTGGGGGAAGAGGAAGTGGTAGGCGGTGTGGTCGCTCATCACGAAGCCGCGCACCGGCTCGGGTGGCCAGGTGGCCCACCAGCCCACGACCCCGACCGTCTTCCCCGCCTCGGAGGCGATGTTCCAGAGCGCCTTCACCCGGCGCATCGTGCAGGTCACCGGGATCTCCCGCCCCGAGGGATCGAGCGACACGAAGTGGCCGATCCCGTGCTGCTCGGGGAGCTTGCCGGTGGCGACGGTCGTCCAGACAACGGGAGAGAGGAGGGGCTGGCGGCTCTGGAGAGTGCCGGCGGTGCCCTCGCGCTTCAACCGGGCGAAGTTGGGGAGCTTCCCCTCAGAAACGAGGAGGTCGACCGCGCGCGGATCGAGGCCGTCGAGCCCAAGGACGAGGACCCGGCCGCCGGGGCGCGGGCTGCCGCAGCCCGGAAAGACCAGGAGGAGGGCGGTGAGGAGGACGAGGGGCAGCGCGCGCATCGTATCGAATTGAGGATAGAATCTACGCATGGATGACAAAAAAGGCCTGGGTTTAGAGATCTACCGAAACGCGGCCGAGCTGCTGCGCATCGGCAACCGAGCTGTCCGAGAGGCCCAGGCGGAAAGCCGACGGATGGGGGTCCCGAACGTCTACTCCTTGAACGGCAAGGTCTACTACGAGCTCCCGAACGGCGAGATCACCGACAAAAGCCCGTTCGAAAAAGATCCCCCGAAGTAACCCTCACCGCGGCAGCATGGGCACGTCCACCCCGTGCTCCCGGGCGAAGCCGATCGCCTCGGGGTAGCCGGCGTCGGCGTGGCGGACGACCCCCATAGCGGGATCGCCGGTCAACACCCGTTCCAGCCGCCGCTCGGCCTCGGGGGTGCCGTCGGCCACGACGACCATGCCGGCGTGGAGGGAGTAGCCGATCCCCACTCCGCCGCCGTGGTGGACCGAGACCCAGGTGGCGCCGTTCACGGCGTTCAAGAGCGCGTTGAGGATCGGCCAGTCGCCGATGGCGTCGGAGCCGTCGAGCATCCCCTCAGTCTCGCGGTTGGGCGAGGCGACCGAGCCGCAGTCGAGGTGGTCGCGGCCGATGACGATCGGCGCCTGGACTCTGCCGGAGGCCACGAGGTCGTTGAACACCTTCCCCGCCTTCGCCCGCTCGCCATAGCCAAGCCAGCAGATCCGCGCCGGCAATCCCTGGAAGGCCACCCGCTCCCGGGCCAGACGGATCCAGCGCGCCAAATTTTTATCCTCGGGGAAAGTCGAGAGGATCGCCTCGTCCGTCGCCGCCAGGTCCGCCGGGTCGCCGGAGAGCACCGCCCAGCGGAAGGGACCCTTGCCCTGGCAGAAGAGGGGGCGGATGAAGAGGGGTACGAAGCCGGCGAAGTCGAAGGCGTTCTCGACCCCCGCCGCCAGGGCCTGGCCGCGCAGGTTGTTGCCGTAGTCGAAGGTGATCGCGCCGTGCTCCTGCAAGGCGACCATGGCCCGCACGTGCGTGGCCATTGAAGCCATGGAGCGGGCGATGTAGCGCTGGGGATCGGACTTCCGGAGGGCGAGCGCCTCGGCGTAGGGCAGGCCGTGGGGCACGTAGCCCTCCAGGGCGTCGTGCGCCGAGGTCTGGTCGGTCAGCACGTCGGGAGCGATCCCGGCCTTGAGGAGCGCCTGGAGGAGGTCGACGGTGTTGGCTAGGACGGCGATCGACACCGCCTCCTTCCGCTCCCGCGCCGCGAGCGCCCGGGCCACCCCGGCGTCCAAGTCCGGGGCGACTTCGTCGAGGTACCGGGTGGCGAGGCGCCGCTCGATCCGGTGGCGGTCGACCTCGGCTACGAGGCAGACCCCCTCGTTCATGGTGACCGCGAGCGGCTGCGCCCCACCCATGCCGCCTAAACCCGCGGTGACCGTGAGCCGGCCGGCGAGCGTGCCACCGAAGTGCTGGCGGGCGCACTCGGCGAGGGTCTCGTAGGTCCCCTGGAGAATGCCCTGGCTGCCGATGTAGATCCAGGAGCCCGCCGTCATCTGGCCGTACATGGTGAGCCCCAGCCCCTCCAGCCGCCGGAACTCGTCCGCCGTCGCCCAGTGCGGCACGAGCATGGAGTTGGCGATCAGCACCCGCGGCGCCTCGGCCTGGGTCTTGAAGACGGCGACCGGCTTGCCCGACTGCACCAGCAGGGTCTCGTCGTTGCCCAGCCGCTTCAAGGTCGCCACGATCGCCTCGAAGCACTCCCAGTTGCGCGCCGCCTTGCCCGAGCCGCCATAGACCACCAGATCCTCCGGCCGCTCGGCGACCTCGGGATCGAGGTTGTTCATCAGCATTCGCATGGCGGCCTCCTGCTGCCAACCGCGGCAGGAGAGCTCGCTCCCGCGGGGGGCGCGCACGGTGCGGGGGAGGGCGGTAGAGGCGGAGGGGGCAACGGTGGTGGCCATGCGGGGTATTCTACCCGCAGCCGTACGGACCCCATCCCTGGAGATTTGAGATGGAACTGCCTCGCCGCCCCCTACTGACGATGTTGGCGATGTTGGCGCTCGCCGCCGCTCCCCCGCCGGCCCAGGGGCCCGAGCGCGGGGACGAGCTCCTCGCCTTCCTGCGGGTTCCCGCCGTGACCGGTCACGAGGAAGCGGCAGCGGCCTTCGTGCGCTCCCGGCTCGCCGGGCTGCCGGTCGAGAGCGACGCCCTCGGCAACCTCGCCCTCACCTTGGGCTCGGGAGCGCCGCGCCGGCTCGTCGCCGCCCCTTTGGACGAGCCGGGGTTCGTCGTCAGCCGCATTCAGGAAGACGGCTACCTGCGGCTCGCGCCTTCCGGTAACGCCCCTGTGGGCGCCCTCTGGGAGCAGGCCCACCTGGGGCAGGCGGTGAGCCTGGGCGGAGCACGCGGGCTCGTTCCCGGCGGTGTGGCCCTGCCCTCCGTCCATCTCGTCCAGGGACGCCCGCTGCCGGAGGCGCCCTTCCGCATCGCCGATGCCTATGTGGACGTCGGAGCCCAGGATGCCGCGGAGGTGGCGGCCCTGGGAATCCGGCTGCTCGACCCGGCGACCCTCGTGCGGCGGCCCGTGCGGCTGGCGGACGGCCTCGTCGCCGGCCCCGGGGCGCGGACCAAGGGCGCTGCCCTGGCCCTCGCCGAGGCGACGCTCCGGTATCGGGCAGCCCGAGGTATCGGGACGGTGACCTTCGCCTGGACGACCCAGAGCCTCTTCGACGAAGCGGGCTTGAAGTACCTGGCCCGCCAGCGCGGCCCCTTCGACGAGGTGATCCTCCTCTCCCCCCGTTTCGGCTGGGAGACGAAGGACGGCCGGCCGTTCCCCAAGCCTCGCCCGGCGCCGGGAGCCGAGCTCCTCGCCGCCGGCAAGCTGCCGGAGGGGCTCCCCGGGGTGAAACCGGCGCCGCACCTGGATCTCGACCCCTACACCGACGATAAGCTGGACTGGGGCGCCGCCCGGGTTGGCGAACTCGGCCTCCCGGCGCTCTACCCGGGGACTCCGGTCGAGGCCGTGGCGCCCGCCGATGTCGAGCGTCTCGCCAGCACCCTCCTCGCCGCCCTGGGCGCCACGGATACCAAGAAGGACGCGGCCCCAGCGCCTCCCCTTCCAACTCCCCCCGCCGCCGCTCCCGTCCCCACCGCACCCGGCCACGCCCGCGCCGTGGAACTCCTGGGCGCGCTCATCGCCCGCGCCGGGGTGAGCGGCGCCGAGGGTCCGGTCCGGGAGGAGGTCCTCCGCCGCCTCCCGGCCTGGGCGCGGCCCACGGTCGACGCCCAGGGCGACGTCACCCTGTCGTTCGGGAGCGCCGCCCCGGGAGCGGAGCGGCTGCTCTTCGTCGCCCACCTGGACGAGGTCGGCTTCACCGTCGCCGAGGTGCTGCCGGACGGGCGGCTCCGGCTCACCCCGCGGGGCAGCCTGACGCGGCAGGTCTGGGAGGCGCAGGCGGCGGTGGTCCACGGCGATCGCGGGCCGGTGCCGGGGGTCTTCGAGCCGCGCGCCGACTGGATGTCGGCCGAGAAGCGGGCGCTGCCGGGGGATCTCACGGTCGCCCTCGGCGTCTCCTCCGCGGCGGCGGCCGAAGCCCTGGGGGTCCACAAGGGGAGCACGGTGACCCTGCCCAAGGAGATGCTCCGGCTGGGAGCCCACCGCGTTCTCGGCCGCGCCTGCGACGACCGGGTGGGCGGAACCGCCCTCCTCCTCGCCCTCGGCCGGATCGATCCCGCCAAGCTCAAGCGTCAGGTGACCTTCGCCTGGAGCGTGCGCGAGGAGATCGGGCTCGAAGGGGCGGGGTTCCTCGCCCGCACCCTGCCGCGATTCGACCGGGTGCACGCGGTCGACACTTTCGTAACCTCCGACTCGCCGCTCGAATCCGGGTACCTGGGCTACGCCCGGCTCGGCCGCGGCCCCGTCCTCCGCGCCCGGGACAACGCCTTCCTAGCCTCGGGAGGGATGGTCGACCGGACCCTCGCCCTCGCCCGCCGCCGGGGCATCCCCATCCAGCTGGGGATGACCGGCGGCGTCACCGATGGCGCCCAGTTCGTCCCCACCGGGGCGCGGGTCCTCCCCTTCGGCTGGCCGGGGCGCTACTCCCACTCCCCCGTCGAAGTTTCCGACCTGCGCGACGTCGAGGCGCTGGTCCGCCTGATCGTCGCCCTGGCCACCGAGCCGGAGGCGCCGCGGAAGCCGTGATGCCGTCGCCTCCCCCACCTCTCCCTCTCGCCGGCCTGCGGGTCGTCGTCACCCGCGCCGCCCACCAGGGCGAGGGTCTCTGCCGCGCCTTTCAAGGAGCGGGAGCGGCGGTCGAGGTCCTGCCTCTATTGGAAGTCGTCCCCCCCGCCGATCCCCGGCCGCTGGAGCGCGCGGCTTCCGAGCTCGCCCTCTACGACTGGCTGGTCCTCACCTCCGTCAACGCCGTCGAAGCTTTCCTCCCGCTCACCGGCGGCGCTCTTCCCCAGCGCCTCCGGGTCGCCGCCGTGGGCGCCGCCACCGCCGCCGCCCTCGCCGCCTACGAGGTCGAGCCCCACTGGACGGGCGGGAGCGACGCCGAGGAGCTCCTCGCCGCCCTCGCTCCCCACGTCACCCGCCGCCGCCGGGTCCTCCTCCCCCAGGCCGCCGATGCCCGGCCTACCCTGGTCGAGGGCTTGAACGAGGCCGGGGCCGAGGCGGTGGCGGTGGTGGCCTACGACAAGCGCCTCCCCCCCGAGGCGCCGGCCCGGGCAGCGGAGCTGTTCGCGGATACTCCCCTGGGTTGGGTGACCTTCACCAGCCCGCGGATCATCCGCCACTTCGCAGAGCTCTTCAAGAAAGATTGGGAAAGCCGCCGGCCGGAGCTCCGGGCCGTCTCGATCGGCCGGGTGACGAGCGCCGAGCTGGCCCGCTACGGGGTCGAACCCGCCGCCGTGGCGGCCCGGCCGGGGGATGCGGAGATGGTGGCAGCGGTGGTGGGATGCCTACGATACACTCCCGCCGGAACCACGGAAAGGGAGACCGGTCCATGAAGATCCCCGGCTTGATCCTCAAGCAGATGTACACCCTGGGCAGCCTCGAGAACACCCCCGGCGGGGTCCGGTTCAGCTTGAAGAACCGGCTTTCGAACGCCACCGTCACCCGCCTCATTGAGGTGTGGATCGACGGCCGCGAGGTGCCGCTCTCCCAGCTCACCCTGAGCCTGAACGGCGAGGCGATCTCCGGCAACGAGGTCTCCCCCGAGCGCGCCATCCCCTTCCCGCTCGCCCGGGTGGTCGAGATCCAGGCCGCGGTCGAGCCGCTCGGAAAGGGAACGCACGAGATCTCCCTAGCCTTTGAGACGACACCCTTCGGCGCCCTCTCCTTCAAGGTCAAGGACTCGATCGCCGAGGAGAAGGCGAAGCGCACCAGCGTCCCCTTCAGCAAGGAGGACAACTACAGCCCGGCGATCGTCCGCGAACGGCAGGCGTTCGCCGAGGCGTACACGGGGGTCAAGCTCCAACACATCAACAAATACTCCTTCGATGCCGCGGCGACCCAGGGGAACATCGAGAACTTCGCCGGCGTCGCCCAGGTGCCGATCGGCCTCGCCGGTCCGGTTCTAGTCGATGGCGAGCACGCGCAAGGCGAGTTCCTCGTCCCGCTCGCGACGACCGAGGGGACCCTCGTCGCCTCCTACAACCGGGGGATCAAGGTCCTGAACCTCGCGGGCGGGGTGAAGGCGACGGTGGTGGGCGACAGCATGCAGCGGGCGCCGGTCTTCGACTTCGACTCGGCGCGCGAGGCGCGCGACTTCGGGATCTGGGTCGACCAACATATGGCGAAGATCCGCGAGGAGGCGGAGGCCACCTCGTCGGTCGCCAAGCTCACCTATGTCGACAAGTACCTGTCGAACAAGTTCGTCTTCCTGCGCTTCAACTACACGACCGGCGACGCCGCCGGCCAGAACATGGTAGGCCGGGCGACCTTCGCCGCCTGCAGCTGGATTTTGGAGAACAACTCGACCATCCGCCACTTCTACCTGGAGTCGAACTTCGCGACCGACAAGAAGAATTCGCAGATCAACATCATGCGGACCCGCGGCAAGCGGGTGACCGCCGAGGCCGTGGTGCCGAAGGACCTCCTCCTCCAGCACATGCGGGTCGACCCCGAGACCCTCCACTACCACGCGAGCATCGCCAACGTCGGCGCCTTCCTCTCGGGCGCCAACAACAACGGCTGCCACTCCCCGAACGGCATCACCGCCATGTTCATCGCCACCGGCCAGGACGTGGCGAACGTCGCCGAGTCCTCCGCCGGTATCGTCTACACCGAGGTGACGAAGGCGGGCGACCTCTACATCTCGATCACAATCCCCTCCTTGATCGTCGCTACCTACGGCGGCGGCACGGGCCTCCCCACCCAGCGCGAGTGCCTGGAGATCCTGGGCTGCGTGGGCAAGGGCAAGGTCAGGAAGCTCGCCGAGATCATCGCCGCGGTCGTCCTCGCGGGCGAGCTGTCGCTCGCCGCCGCCATCTCGTCCCTCGACTGGGTGTCGAGCCACGAGCAGTATGGACGGAACCGGTAGGCGGAGAGAGGAGTACGATCCTAGCGAAGGGAGGAACACGAGTGCACATCGCCTTCCTCACCCTCTTTCTCGGGCTGGTTGCCGGCCGGGTGCCGGTCGAGCTGGTCGTGACCGGGCCGACTCTGACGGCCCCGGCGAGCCCGGGGACCCCAGGGACCCCAGGGACCCCGACGATCGCCGCGATCGAGCTCATCCTCGACGGCCGGCCGGCCCGGGGGCTCGCGGGGCCTCCCTGGAAGTGTGAGATCGATCTCGGCAAGGATCTCCTGCCCCACCACCTGGAGGCGCGCGGGTTGGACGCCACGGGCGTCGAGGTCGCCCGCGCCGAGCAGTGGATCAACCTGCCGCAGCCCGCGGCGATCGTCGACGTGACGCCCGAGCCCGGTCCCGGCGGCCGGATCGCCACCGCCCGGCTCTCCTTCCGGAGCCGGACCCATGAGGCCCCCACCGCCGTCACCGCCACCCTGGACGGCGCGCCGCTGCCCATCGAGGGAGGACGCGTGACCCTGCCCGCCTACGGGCCGGACCTGCCGCACCTGCTGACGATCGAGGCGCGGTTCTCGAGCGGCCCCGTCCATCGCGACCTCGCCTTCGGCGGCGGCCTCGAAGGGCAGGTGGCCACGGAGCTGACCGCCGTGGCGGTACGGACACGCGGCCCCCTCCCCACGGTCGCCGCGCTCGCCGGCCGGTTCGTCGCCGGCGACGCCGGGAGCGCCGGGGGCAAGCCGCTCACCCCGGTAGCGGTCGAGGAGGGGCCGGGAGAGATCCTGGTCGTGAGCGACCCCGGCGCCCCAGCGGCCCTG
>JAXDLD010000196.1:0-4747 GCA_034666805.1 Acidobacteriota bacterium | reverse complement strand
GACCGCCCAGCCGCTCCGCGGCCTGCTTCTTCTGCTGATCGACGAGCTGCGTCACCTGGTCGGTCGCCTGGTGCGCCATCTCGACCGTCTGGTCCTTGGCCTGGGACGCGAGATCCTTGACCTGATCCTTGGCCTGACCGGCCGCGTCCTTGGCCTGCTGCGCCAGATCCTTCGCCTGATCCTTCACCTGGTCCGATACTGCGGGGGCTCCCGGGCTGGCCGGGGGCGTAGCCGGTCGGCTACCGCCGAAATCCTCTCGTTGCGCCATCTCAACCTCCTGTATGTTGGTTGCTGCGGCGTGCCCGCCTCCATCCTGAAGAAAGCACCGGACCCTTTTCGGGTCACCGCATCTGCCTCAAAGCCTTCGCAAGAGACGTGCCAGACGGGACGAGGGCCTGCTCATGACATACTGCGCCCAAGACAAGGAGAGGGCCATGAAAATCGTGAGAACCCTGCGGTGCGTCGCCGCGCTGCTCCTGCTCACCGCGCTCCCGGGTTGCCAGCCCGGCCATACCGGGGCCGCGTCCTCCTCGGCCACGGCGGGCGCCACGACGAGCGAGGCCGAGCGCACGCGCGAGATGGAGCGCAAGGCCGCCGACCTCGATAAGCGGGCGGAGGAGATCAAGACGATGACGGGGAGCGAGCAGGAGAAGATCGACGCCGCCAACCAGTTGGACAAGGAGCGGCGGGAGCTCGCCGCCCAGGCCGAGGGCGGACACTGAAACGGAACGAAAGGGGAGCGTGATGAGCGGCTGGAAGATTTTGGGAAGCGTGGATGCGCAGCACCTGGTCAACGCCCGGCTGCAACTGCACTGGGCGTCGCAGGTCGCTTCCGCCGTGGGCAAGCAGCTCCTGCCGCCGCAGTCCGACGTCAGCCAGCAGAGCTTCGAGTGGATCGATCGCGCCGGCGCCCTCGCCCAGGGGACGGTGACGGCGGCACGGCCCTTCCGCTCGGCCTTGAAGCTCGCCGAGCTGACGCTCTCCCTCCTCGACGCCGCGGGGGCCCCGATCGCCGAGCTGCCGCTCTCCGGCCGCACGGTCGACGAGGCCTATGATTGGCTGACGGCCGAGGTCGAGAAGCTCCTCGGCCGGGCGCTCACTGCCCCGTTCGAGCGTCCGGGCCCGCCGCCGGCCATGCCGGCCCACCCGGTGGGGACCGGGCGGCGTTTCGCCCTCGCCGATTCCGGCCCCTTCGCCGAGGTCGCCCGCTGGTTCGCCGACGCCGACCGGCTGCTCCGGGAGGTCCAGGCGGCCAACCCCGGCGCCTCGCCGGTGCGCTGCTGGCCCCACCACTTCGACCTCGCCACCCTGATCCAGCTCGATGCCCCCCCCACCGGAACTACCGGAGCCAGCGGAGCCGCCGATCCCGAGACCGCCCGCACGATCGGCGCCGGGCTCTCGCCGGGCGACGCTGACCGGCCCCAGCCCTACTTCTACGTCACCCTCTGGCCCTACCCGAAATCCCCGGTGGCTGCCGAGCTCCCCGCGCTCCCGGGCGGCGGCACCTGGAACACCGAGGGCTGGGTGGGAGCGGTCCTGAACGCCGCGGCGCTCGCCGGCACCCGGGATCAGGAGACGCAAGCGCGGGAGTTCCTCACCTCCGCGATCGCCGCCTGCCGGCAGGTGGCGGGGAAAGCGTAGGGCGTCCGCAGGCCGATCGGGAGCCTCGGCGCCCGGCGGAAGGGTGTCGCCCTCTACGAGCCGGAGGCGGGCTTCTTTCCACTATCGGTCTTCGGAGTCTCCGGTCCGGACGGACGGACGCACCGCATCCGCTCGGAAGGCCGACAGCGAGCCCGGAACCTTCCCGCCGATAAAACTGATCACCCCCATGATCGGCACCACGATCAGGATGTCCACCCGGATCGGTCCGCTGACGGTGAGTGACCAGGCCGCCATCACCACTTGGTAGGCCGTGTAGATCGCCCAGCCGAGGCCCACCAGGAGCATCACCGCGCCGCCCTCTCGGGAGAAGCCCTTGCCGCCGATCAGGGCGCGGGCACCCAGGACGAAGAAGACCAGGGCGGGGAGGACCGAGAGGTAGGGCAGGAAAATCGCCATCCAGGCGACGCCGAGCAGGGCGAGGGTGGCCAGCAGTACCCAGGGCGGCCCTCCCGAAGGTGTCTCTCTCGCCCGCGCCAACCGGAGCAGCACGGAGATACCGAGAACCGCGATGACGATCGCCAGGACAAACAGGGAGAAGAAGAGAATTCCGCCCAGACTGTCCAGATCCTTCATGGTCGCAACGCCCCGGGGCCGCTCGTCACCCCCGAGCCTGCGTTCTTCCCTAGGTACTTCTTGACGATCCCGTCGAGCTTGCCGTTCTTCTTGATCTTCGCGATGTAGGCGTCGAGCGCCTGGCGCAGATCGCTCTTCGGCACCACCGCGAAGCCGTAGAGGTCCTTGTCCGGCAGGGCGAAGGCCACCTGGAGGTCGGGGTAGGAGGGGAGGAGCCGCCAGGGGGAGGTCTCGTCCAGGAGGCTGAAGTCGGCCTCCTTCTCCATCAGGGCATCGTAGTTCCAGCGCGTGAAGTCGACATAGTGGAAGCGGACGTCGGGGAGCTTCTTCATCCGCTCCTCGAGACTCGATCCACGGACGGTCGAGCCGGTCTTGCCGGCCAGGTCGGCGACGGCGTGGATGGGGCTCCCCTTCGGCACCACGACCACCGTGCGCACGGCGAAGTAGGGCTCCGTGAAGTCGACCTTCGCCTTGCGCTCCGGCGTGATGCTGAAGGAGCTCGCGACGACATCCCCTTCGCCGCGGAGGAGGGCGGGGACGAGTTCGGCGAAGGAGGGCTTGACCGGGTGGATCTGGAGCGCGACGCCGAGGGACTTGGCGAATCCTGAGAGGACCTCGTAGTCGATGCCGTCATAGTGGTCGAGGTCGACCTCGGTCTGGACCCGGATGAAGGGGCTCTCCTGGTGCGGGAAGGAGAGCACGACGAGCTTGCCGCGCGCCTTGACGTCGGCGAGCGAGCTCGCCCAAGCGGCGGTGCCCGAGGCGAGGAGCAGCAGAGCTAGGAACGAAACGAATCTACGTTGCCGCGGAAGGATCACGAGGTCGTGCCTCCAGACTTTTGTTACCGGTTCGGAGGAAATCTAGCACACCCTACACCCCGGTCGGCCCCTGCACCTCGGGCCGGACCGGCGCCACCTCCGGCCGCCGCTCCTCTCCCTTCCCGTTCGGCTTGCCGTCGATCACCTGCGCCCGCACCTGGTCGAAGAGGTCGGCGAGCTTCATCCCGGAGAGCGACTCGACGATCGGCGGCACCTGGGCGATCACCTTCGCGACCTCGCCGGTGATCCGCGAGAGGCCGTCGCCCCCCGCACCGTTGCCGCCACCCGTGTTCACCAGGGTGATGCGGTCGATCTTCGAGAGCGGCTCGGCCACCGCGCGGGCGATCTCGGGGAGGATGGGGGCGAGGATCTGGACGATGGCGGCCTCGCCGTACTTCCTCCAGGCCTCGGCCTTCTGCTCCATGGCGAGCGCCTCGGCCAACCCTTGCGCCTTCCGCGCCGAGGCCTCCGCCAACCCCTGCGCCTCCAGGACCTGGGCGTCGGCGAGACCGCGGGCCCGCTGCGCGTCGGCCTGGGCCATGCCGGTCGCCTTCGCCACCTCGGCGGCGGCCAGGCCGCGCGCCTTCTCACCCTCGGCGACCGTCGTCAGCCGCGACTTCTCGGCCTCCGCCGCCGTCTCCACCCGCTGCCGCTCGGCCGAGGCCAGGGTCTCGATCTCGTAGCGCTTGGCGTCGGCCTGGCGGCGGATGGTGGCGTCGAGCTCCTTTTCCTTGCGCTTGATCTCCTGCTCCTGGACCTGGATCTCGACCGTCTTTTTCTGCAGCTCGTAGGCCATCTCGGCCTCGGCCCGCTTGCGGTTGGCGATCGCCTGCTGCTCGGCGATCGCCTGCGCGGCCTGGGAGTTGGCGATCTCGGCCGCCCGGCGGGCCCCGGCATCGGCCTCCTGCTGGCGCCGTGACTTGTCGGCGTGGGCCTCGGCGACGGCGGCGTCCCGCTTGGCCTCGGCCTCCTGGGCCAGGCGCTGAGACTGCGCCTGCTGCTCGCGGGTCTCGCGCTCGGCGTCCGCCTGGGCGACTGCCGCCTCCTTGTTGGCCACCGCCTCGGCGATCGCCGCGTCGCGCTTGATGGCGGCGATCCGCGGCTTGCCCAGGGCTTCCAGGTAGCCGTGCTTGTCGCGGATGTCGCGGATCGTGAAGGAGTCGATCCCCAGCCCCATGTTGGCGAGGTCGCCGGCCGAGATCTCCTGCACCTTCTGGGCGAACTGGTCGCGGCTCTTGTAGATGTCCTCGACCGTCAGCGTCCCCAGGATGCCGCGCAGATGCCCCTGGACGGTTTCGAGCGCGATCTTCGCGATCTCCTGCGGCTGCTTGCCGAGGAAGCGCTCGGCCGCGGCCTGGAGAGAGGCCTCGTCCTTCTTGATCTTGATCTGGGCGACCCCGTCGACGGCGACCGGCACCCCCTCGGCCGTGTAGACCTCGGGGGTGGTGACGTCGAGCGTCATCACCTCCAGCGAAAGCATGTTCCAGGTGTGGAAGAGGGGGATCACCATGTCGGCGCCGCCGGTGATGAACTTCACCGCGCCGCGCCCGGAGACGACGATGACCTCGTTGGGACCCGCCTTTTTGAGGAACGCCAAGTAGGCGACGACATACCCCAGGGCGACCAGGATGAGGACGCCGACCGCCGCCAGGACGAGGACCAGACCGGTGCTGTTAGGGATTGCGTGCATCGCG
>JAXDLD010000195.1:0-16022 GCA_034666805.1 Acidobacteriota bacterium | reverse complement strand
GCCGGCACTGGCCGATCTGTTTGCCGAGGCGTACCGCCTCCGCCTCCTGCGCGGGCTCGAAGAGGGCCTCGCGCAGTGCGGCTATGCCCGGATCGCCGGAGTCGACGAGGCGGGCCGGGGCTCGCTGGCCGGGCGGGTGGTGGCGGCGGCGGTGGTCGTCGACTCCTGCTGCGCGGTGCCGGGGGTCGACGACAGCAAGTGCCTCTCGGCGCCGGAGCGCGAGCGGCTGGCGGCGGTCATCCGCCGCCGGGCCCTGGCCTTCACCGTCGTCGCCGTCGACCCGGACGTGATCGACCGCATCAACATCCTCGAAGCCACCCGCCGCGCCATGGTCCAGGCGCTCCGCGGCCTGCAACCCTGTCCGGACTGCGCCGTAATCGACGCCGTGGCTCTCTCCGGTCTCCGCTTCCCCTGCTTCCCCGTCATCCGCGGCGACTCGATCAGCTACGCCGTGGCGAGCGCCTCGATCCTCGCCAAGGTCGAGCGCGACCGCATGATGGTCGAGCTCGACCGGCTCTATCCGCAGTACGGCTTCGCCGAGCACAAGGGCTACGGCGTCCCCGAGCACCTGGCCGCCCTCCGCGCCTACGGGCCCTGCCCCACCCACCGCCTGACCTACAAGCCGGTCGTGCCGCGCCGCGAGCAGGGGGTCTGCTGATGGCGATCAGCCGGGAGCAGGTGGTGCAGACCGCCGAGAAGTTCGTCTCGCGCGGCAAGATCGAGGCGGCGATCCGCGAGTACCGGAAGGTCCTGGCGGAGAACCCCAACGACGCCAATACGCTCAACCGGGTGGGCGACCTCTACGCCCGCATCCAGCGGATCGACGACGCGGTCGACCTCTTCAACCAGATCGCGGCGCAGTACACGAAGGAAGGTTTCTTCGTCAAAGCGATCGCCATCTACAAGAAGATCATCAAGCTCAACCCGACCCACCTGGAGGTCTACGAGCGGCTGGCCGAGCTCTACCACAAGCAGGGGCTGGTCAACGAGGCGCGCACCCAGTACCAGGTGCTGGCGGACTACTACCTCAAGCACGAGAACCCCACCTCGGCGATCGCCATGTACCAGAAGATGGCGGAGGTCGAGCCGGAGAACCCGACCTACCACGTCAAGCTGGCCGAGCTCTACCACCAGCAGAGGCTGACCGAGAAGGCGCTCGCCGAGTACCGCACGATCGCCGAGCTGATGCTGGGGGCGAACCACGCCCAGGAGGCGGCGCAGGTCTACGAGCGGGCGTTGGACGTCGACGCGACGAACATCCCGTTCATCACCGATGCCGTGCTCAAGCTCCGCGAGGCCGGGCACGCCGCCGCCGCCGCCCACTTCCTCGCCGCCGCCATCGAGCGCAATCCGCAGGCCGAACGGGTGGCCCGGCTGGTGGGCGCGGACGACGGCACGCTCGCCGGGCAGTCCGTCGCGCCGGCGGTCGAGCTGGAGCCCGAGGAGCCGGCCGAGGAGCCGGATCCTCTAGAGCCCCATCTTGTGCTTCCGGCGTTCCCGGAAGCCGACGACGAGGCGGAGAACTGGAGCGCCGAGGGGCTGGGCATCCCGCGCGAGCTGTTCGACTCCCAGCCGATCGCGATGCCCGCCATGCCCGAGCCGGAGAGGCCGGAGATCTCCGCGAAGAAGGCGCCGGCCCCGGAAGAAGAGGAGTTCGAGCTCGACCTGGACGACGTCTTCGTCCTCGACATCGAGAGCGAGGACGAGCCGGCGAGCCTAGTCAAGCCGCCGCCCGACATGCTCGGCGAGGCGCCCCGCCGGCCGGCCTGGGCGCAGGCAGCGGACGAGCTCATCCTGGCAGGACCGGCGGCACCGGCGATGCCGGGGACCGGGCCCGAGGTCCAGACCGGGTCGCCGGAGGACTTCGAGCTGCCGGGGATCGAGGTGGAGGAGGAGATGCCGGCCCTCCGCTCCAATGTCGCCGATACCGCCGATACCGCCAATTTCGCCGATATCGCTTTGGAGATCGATCTCGAGCCGGAGATCGAGTTGGAGCCCGATCTGGAGCTGGAGGCTGCCTTGGCCTCCCCCAGCCTCGAGATGACACCGCTCGCTCCCCTGGCCGCGGAGGCCGAGCCGGCCGTCGAGCTCGATCTCGGCGAGGAGCTGGACCTCGAGCCCCTGCCCGACCTCGACCCCTTGGCGGCCGCTCCCCCGCAGGCGACTCCGGCTCTCCCCATCGCGCCGGCGTCGTCGGCGATCCAGATCGATTCCGACTTCCTGGAGCGCACCGCGGCGGAGCTTCATCCTCCCCTGGTCCACCCGCGCGAGGAGGACCTGGTCACCGAGGCGGAGGTGCTGGCCAAGTACGGCCTGGAGGAGAAGGCCCTCGACCGTCTGCGGGAGGCGCTCAAGATCAACCCGCGGCACCTCCCGGCCCATGCGCTCGCGATCCAGCTCCACCTCGCCAAGGGGCGCCACGCCCGAGTCGTGGAGCTCGCCAACCATATGGCGAAGGCCGCCGCCGGCGGAAGCGACCGGGAGCCCTGGCTCAAGGCGCGCCGTCGGCTCCTCAGCGCCGGCTATCGCCTGGACGGCGACCAGGTGCTGGAGGGGCCGGCCCCGGCGGCCCCCGCCGCTTCCGCCGCGGGCCGCGGGGTCGACGACCTGCTGCGCGGTCTGCTCCAGGACGCTCCAAAGAGGCCGGCGGCCAAGCCCCCAGCCAGGCCGGCGTCCCCGGCGGCTCCGGCGGCAATGGCGGCTCCGGCGCCAATGGCCCCGCCACCGGTGGCGTCCGCCCCCACGCCTCCGGCGCCCCCTAGCTCGCCGGTATCGCTTCCACCGGCTCCTCCCGGGCAGACCTTCAACCTGCTCGAGATCGGGGAGATGGTCGAGAACGAGGACCTGGACGGCGTCGACTTCCCGCCGGCGCGGATACCGCCCCCACCCTCCTCGCCGCCCGCCGCCGCGGCCGCCTCGGTGTTGTCCGGCTCGGTCCTCGACGACTCCGGGGGGATGAGCTGGCTCGACGAGGCGGAGGCGGGGCGCGAACGCCAGGGCGATGGCGGCGGGCAGCTCTTCGCCGACGAGGACGACTTCTTCGACTTGGCGGGGGAGCTCGAGCAGGAGCTGTCGCGCGAGGAGGGGCTCCGCGGCAGCGATCTCCTCGTGCAGCCGGCCGAGCAGTCGCTGGAGCAGATCGTCGAGGGTTTCAAGAAGGGGGTCGCCGAGAACCTCTCGCCGACCGACTTCGATACCCACTTCAACTTAGGGATCGCCTACCGCGAGATGGGGCTTCTGGACGAGGCGATCGGCGAGTTCCAGCTCGCCTCGAAGTCGCCCCAGCTTTTGGTCCCCTGCTGCTCGATGCTCGGCCTCTGCTTCCTCGACAAGGGGCTGCCGGAGCTCGCCGTCAAGTGGTACCGCCGGGGGCTCGAATCGCCCAACGTCTCCGAGGACGACAGCCTGGGCCTCCTCTACGACATGGGCAACGTCTACGACAGCATGGGCGACACCGACACCGCCTACCAGACCTTCGTCGAGATTTACGGCATCAACACCAACTACCGGGACGTCGTCGCCAGGATCGAGGAGCTGGGGCGGGACCGCTAGGTCCCTCCGCGCGCCCCTCGCGAGCGTTCCACTCCAGGAGGATGTGTCTCTCATGACGGACGAGCAGCACGGCGGGCACGGGCACCGCCCGGATCGGCCCCGGAAAACCGTCGAGGTGCGCCGGGTCGACGAGTGCGCGACCTTGGACGAGCTCTTCACCCACTGCCTGCCGGCCTTCGGCGGCGCCTATCTCCGGCGCCTCTACAAGATCCTCGACCAGGCGATCGGCGGTGGCTTTCCCCTGACCCTCGCCATCGCCGGCCCGGTCACCGTCTCCGGGCAGCACCAGGCCTGGCTCATCCCGCTCCTCGAGACCGGCTGGGTGGCCTATCTCTCGACCACCGACGCGGTCTGCTACCACGACGGGCACCGGAGCCTGGACGACCACCGGGACCCGGTCTTCGAGGTGCCGATCTTCGCCGACGACGGCGCCCTCCGCGACGAGGGGACGATCCGGGTGACCGACATGGCCTTCGAAGAGGCGGTGCTCTTCGACCAGGACCGCTTCGCCACCGCCTGCCTCACCCGGCCGGAGTTCCAGAAGGCGATGTCCGGAACCGAGATGCGCTATCTCCTGGGGAGGATCTACGCGGCGCAGGAGACCCAGAACGGTATTCGCCCGGGGCTCCTCGCGACCTGCCACCGCCTGGCGATCCCGGTGCTCGTGGGGGCGCCGGGGGACGGCAGCCTGTTTCTCAACTCGATGAAGCTCTGGGCCATGGAGAAGGCGGGACTCGTGCCGCGCTACGAGTTCCGGTTGGACCTCCACGCGGAGGTCTTCGAGAGCTGCGCCTATCACTACTGGGGGCTCTTCGAGAGCGCGAGCCGGGCGCTCGCCACCATGATCCTCGGCGGCGGGGTGCCCAAGAACTACAACCTCCAGCCCGAGCCGGCGCTCGGCCAGATCCTCGGCCTCCCCGACGTCCGCGGCTACACCTTCGACGTCCAGATCGTCTCCGCGCCCGTCACCGAGGGCTCGCTCTCCTCCTGCCCGCCGGCCGAGGCGGTCACCTGGGGGAAGGTCGACAAGGACACCTATCAGGAGACGACCGAGAGCTTGCAGGGGGACTACTCGATGCTCCTCCCCTTCCTCGTCAAGGCGCTCCTCGACAACCGCGACCGCTACGCCCGCCGGGCCGAGGAGGTCGGCATGGAGGCCTTGGTCGCCGAGGAGCCCCGGGCGAAGGGGTACCTCCGGCCGCGGGAGGGTTTCCGGCTCTACGACGAGCGCGACCGGCTGACCGCGACCCTGCTTGAGAAGACCAAGGAGAACGCCGATTGGCTCGGGAAGACCCTCCTCTACCCCCTGGCGATCGATCGGAAGGGGTGAGGGGGCCAATATCGAGCTGGCTGGGCCACATGGTACCCTTTCCCCTGGAGAGGAGGGGGGCGGCGGGCATGGTGCGCCAAGCCCAGGAGAGAGTATGAGTCTCGAAGAGCTGGAAACTCAGATCAAGCAGCTGACCTTGAAGGACCGTGCGGCTCTCGCCAAGTGGATCGTCGAGAGCCTCGACGATCTGTCGGAAGCGGAGATCGAGGCTTTGTGGGTTGAGGAAGCGGAGCGCCGTCTGGATGAGATGGAGCAAGGGCTGGTGACCGAGATTCCAGCCCAGGAAGTGCTTCGCCGGGCGCGGGCTTCCCTCTAGTGAAGCCGATTACGTTTCATCCAGACGCCGACATCGAGATTGGGGAGTACTACGAGAATCTTTCCTCCGGTCTGGGCTCTGAGTTGATCGACGAGGTCGAGCGGGCTCTCGACCCGATTGCCAGGTATCCTGAATCCTGCCAGAGGATCGGCGGATGAGCACGCCGGAAGGCTTTGCGGCAGTTCCACTACAACCTGATCTATGCGGTCTACCCAGACCGAATTCGAATTGTCGCCTTCGCCCATCAGAAGCGGCGCCCATACTACTGGCGAAGGCGCTTGAACACCCTCCACTCTCCGTGAGCGCATAGGTCCTCTACGGCGTCCATCCTCTCCTCTGCATAGCCAGGCTCGGGCCCCATGATACCCTTTCCCCGGGAGGAAAGAGGAAGCATGGGCAAGACGACGATCACCCTCATCCCTGGCGATGGCATCGGACCCGAGGTGGCGGAGGCGACCGTGCGGGTGCTCGAAGCGGCCGGGGCGGAGCTCTCCTGGGAGCGCCACATCGCCGGCCAGGAGGCGGTCGAGAAGACCGGGAATCCCCTGCCGCAGGAGGTGCTCGACTCGATCCGGCGCACCAAGGTGGCCTTGAAGGGGCCGGTCACCACCCAGGTCGGCGGCGGCTTCAAGTCGGTCAACGTGCAGCTCCGCCAGGAGCTCGAGCTCTATGCCAACCTGCGCCCGGCGCGCTCGCTGCCTTCGATCCCTACCCGCTTCGAGAACGTCGACCTGATCGTCGTCCGCGAGAACACCGAGGACCTCTACAGCGGCCTGGAGCACGTGGTGGTCCCGGGGGTGGTCGAGAGCATCAAGATCATCACCGAGAAGGCCTCGACCCGGATCGCCCGCTTCGCCTTCGAGTACGCCCGCCGGCACGGCCGGAAGCGGATCACGGCGGTCCACAAGGCCAACATCATGAAGCTCTCGGACGGGCTCTTTCTCGAGTGCTTCCGGAAGGTCTCCTCCGGCTACCCTGAGATCATCGCCGACGACAAGATCGTCGACAACATGTGCATGCAGCTCGTCACCAGCCCCGAGAAATGGGACGTGCTGCTGCTCGAGAACCTCTACGGCGACATCGTCTCCGACCTCTGCGCCGGCCTGGTGGGCGGCCTGGGGGTGGTGCCGGGGGCGAACCTGGGGCTCGACGTGGCGATCTTCGAGGCGGTCCACGGCAGCGCTCCGGACATCGCCGGCAAGAACCTCGCGAACCCGCTCGCCCTCATGCGCTCGGCCATCCTCATGCTCCGTCATCTCTGTAAGGACGACGTCGCCGAGCGCCTGCGCGCCGGCCTCCGCGACGTCGTCGTGCGGCAGAACATCAAGACCCGCGACCTCGGTGGAGAGGCGACCACCAGCGGCTTCGCCGACGCGGTGATCGCGGCGATCGGCGCCGGCGACAAGGCCTCGGTCCCGGCAGCAGCTGGGGAGCGGTCATGACGGAACCACTGGAGACCCCGCTGACCGCCGCGCCTGGGGTCCTGGCGATCGGCGAGGCCCGCGAGACCCTCCAGACCGCCTGCCCGCTCGACTGTCCGGACGCCTGCAGTCTGGAAATCGAGGTGGTGGACGGCCGGGTGGAGGGGATCGAGGGGACCCATAGGAACCCGCTGACCGGCGGCTTCATCTGTCACAAGGTCCGCCACTACGCCGATCACGTCTACGGGCCGGAGCGGCTCCGCTACCCCGGGCTCCGCCGCGGCGCCAAGGGGGAGGGGCTCTTCGAGCGCATCTCCTGGGACACGGCCTTGAACCTCGTGGAGGAGAAGATCCGCGAGGTCCGCGCCCGCTACCACGAATTGGGTGAGCGGAGCGCCGAGGCCATCCTCCCTTTCGCCTATGGCGGCTCGAACGGCCTTCTCACCCAGGACACGACCGACGCCCGATTCTTCTATCGCCTGGGAGCCTCCAACCTAGCCCGTACGGTGTGCGCCGCCCCCTCGACCACCGCCGCCATGGGGCTCTACGGCAAGATGCCCGGGGTGGCGCTCTCCGACTACGTCCACGCGCGCCTGATCGCCCTCTGGGGGCACAACCCCTCGGTCTCCGGCATCCACCTCGTGCCGGTGATCCAGGAGGCGCAGCGCCGCGGCGCCCGCCTGGTGGTGATCGATCCGCGCCGCATCCAGCTCGCCAAAAAGGCCGATCTCTACCTCGGGCCCCGCCCGGGGAGCGACCTGGCGCTCGGCCTGGCGGTGATCCGCTGGCTGTTCGAGAACGGCGCCGCCGACTGGGAGTTCCTGCACGCGTTCGCCGAGGAGGCCGAGGAGCTGCGGCAGCGCGCCGCCCCCTGGACGCCGGAGCGGGCGGCGGCGGTCACCGGCCTCGCGAGCGCCGAGATCGAGGGCTTCGCCCGCCTCTACGCGGAGTCCAACCCGGCGGTGGTCCGCACCGGCTGGGGGCTCGAACGCAATCGCAACGGTGGATCGGCCATCGCCGCCGCCCTCGCCCTGCCGGCGGTGGCGGGCAAGTTCCGGGTCCGCGGCGGTGGCTACACGATGAGCAACACCAACTGCTGGGACTTCGGCGATCCCGCGGCCGCGCTGCCGCCACCGACCCGGACCCTCAACATGAACCACCTGGGGCGGACGCTCTTGGAGATCAACGATCCGCCGGTCGACCTGCTCTTCGTCTACAACTGCAACCCGCTGGCGACCCTGCCCAACCAGGAGTTGGTGCGCCAGGGGCTCCTCCGGGAGGATCTCTTCACGGTGGTCTTCGACCAGGTGATGACCGACAGCGCCCGCTTCGCCGACCTGGTGCTGCCGGCGACGACCTTTCTGGAGCACGACGAGATCGTCCGCGGCTATGGCTCGATGCTGCTCTATCGCAACCGGCCCGCCGTGGCCCCCGTCGGGGAGGCGCGGCCGAACGGTGAGGTCTTCGCCGAGCTCTGCCGGCGGCTGGGGCTGGAGCGGCCGGGCGACCCAAAGACCCCCGACGAGGTCGCCGCGACGGTTCTCGGCCGCTCGTCGGCCCGGATCCGGGCGGAGGTCGAGGAGAACGGCCTCGCCCTCCCCGACGCGGGGCCGGCCCCGATCAGTTTCGTCGACGTGTTCCCGAGCACCGGCGACGGGAAGGTCCACCTCGTCCCCGCGGAGCTCGACCGCGAGACGCCGCACGGCCTCTACACCTTCCAGGTGGACCCCGGGACCGCGGCCTTCCCCCTGGCCCTCGTCTCGCCCGCCACCAGCCGCACCATCAGCTCGACTCTCGGCGAGCTGCGCCGCGGCCAGGTGGCGTTCGAGATCCACCCCGAAGACGCGGCGCCCCGCGGTATCGCCGACGGCGACCGGGTGCGGGTGTGGAACGAGCTCGGGGAGGTGCGCTGCCTGGCGCGCCGGAACCCCGACCTCTCCCCCGGGGTCGTCTTCCTCCCCAAGGGGATCTGGAGCCACAACACCCTGTCGGGGACGACGGCCAACGCCCTGGTGCCCGACACGCTCGCCGACCTCGGGGGCGGCGCCTGCTTCAACGACGCGCGGGTGGAGGTGGAGAGGATCCCTTAGGGCTCATGCCCGGCCTCTTCGACGACCAGGAGCCGGCGCGGCCGGCCGGCACGCCGGAATCGGCCGAAGTGGACGCCGGCGCTCCGCTCGCGGAGCGGATGCGGCCGCGCACCCTGGAAGAGGTGGTCGGCCAGCGGAAGGTGGTTGGGGAGGCGGGGTTCCTCGCCCGCGCCATCGCCGCCGACCGGGTGCCGTCGCTCATCTTCTGGGGGCCGCCCGGCGCCGGCAAAACGACCCTCGCCCGCATCATCGCGCACGCCACCCAGTCGAGCTTCCTCCCCTTCTCCGCCGTTACCTCCGGCATCAAGGAGGTCAAAGAGGTGATGGCCGAGGCCGCCCGCCGGCGCCGGGCCCAGGGGCGGCGCACCCTCCTCTTCGTCGACGAGATCCACCGTTTCAACCGCGCCCAGCAGGACGCCTTCCTCCCCTACGTCGAGAAGGGCGACATCGTCCTCGTGGGGGCGACGACCGAGAACCCCTCCTTCGAGCTGAACGCCGCGCTCCTCTCCCGCTGCCGGGTGGTGGTCCTGGAGCCGCTCTCTTCAGATGACCTCATCACCCTCCTCCGGCGGGCGCTCGCCGACCCCGAGCGGGGGCTCGGGGGCTCAGGGATCACCCTGGACGACGACGCCCTGGCTCATCTCGCGCAGCTCGCCTCGGGCGATGCGAGAAAGGCGCTCAACCTCCTCGAGCTCTCGGTGGCCGACGCCCAGGTGGAGGGGGTGGAGCGGGTGGACGCCGCCGCGGTCCAGCGGGTGGCGCAAAGGAAGGTGCTGCTCTACGACAAGGCCGGGGAGGAGCACTTCAACCTCATCTCCGCCCTCCACAAGTCTCTCCGCGACAGCGACGCCGACGCCGCTCTCTACTGGCTGACCCGGATGCTCGCCGCCGGGGAGGACCCCCTCTACCTGGCGCGCCGGATGATCCGCTTCGCCAGCGAGGACGTGGGGCTCGCCGACCCCCAGGCCCTCCCCCAGGCGCTCGCCGGCTGGGAGGCCTTCCACCGCCTCGGCTCACCCGAGGGCGAGCTCGCCCTCGCCCAGGTGGTCCTCTATCTCGCCCTCGCCCCCAAGAGCAACGCCGTCTACGCCGGCTACAACGAGGCGCGGCGGACGGTCGAGGAGCGTCCCGCCGACCCGGTGCCGATGGCGATCCGCAACGCGCCCACGAAGCTCATGAAAGGCCTGGGCTACGGCTCCGGCTACGTCTACGCCCACGATACGGAAGAGGGGACGGCGGGCCTCGACTGCCTGCCCGAGGCGATCGCCGGGACCGAGCTCTACGTGCCGAAGGGAGCGGGGTTCGAGGCCGAGCTCAAAAGGAGGCGGGAAGAGATCCGGGGACGGCGGGAGAAGGCGCAGGAGGCCCGGACGAAGAAGCCCTAACGCGCCGCCACTCTCCGCGTCCCCACCTTCCCCACTGCCTCGACCAGCCCCTCCTTACTCGGCAATTCGCTGAAGACCCGCGCCTCGCCGCCGGGAAGGTAGAGGAGGTAGAAGGGGATGCCGTAGCGGCCGTGCTCGGCGAGGAAGGCGCCGATCTCGTCGTTCCGGTTGGTCCAGTCGGCGCGCATCGGCACCACCGCGTGCTCGGCGAAGGCGTGGGCGACCTCCGGGGTGTCCAGGACCAGCCGCTCGTTGACCTTGCAGGTGAAGCACCAGTCGGCCGTCACGTCGACGAAGACCGGCGTGCCGGCGGTGGCGAGCGACTCCGCCCGCGCGCGGTCGAAGCTCACCCAGGGGATGAGCCCGGCCGTCTTCCCCGTCGTCGTCGGGGCCGTTCGTGGCCCCGCTCCGGCCGCCACGGCGAGGGTCACGGCGATGGCGACGACCATGCCGAGGGAGCCGATGCCGGCCAGGCGCCGCCGGCCTGAGCCGCCGGCCGCGTCCGCTCCGCGGTGGTGGAGCCAGGCGAAGAGCGCCAGGACGAGCATGCCGATCTCGATCGCCGCCACCCGCTCCGGGCTGACCTGCGCGGCGAGCACGTAGAAGAGCCAGACCGCGGCGGCGGCCAAGAGGAAGCCCATCACCCCGCGCACGTGCTCCATCCAGGCTCCCGGCTTGGGCAGCAGGCGGGCCGTTCCCGGTGCCAGGGCGAGGAGCAGGTAAGGGAGGGCCATCCCGAGACCTACCGCGGTGAAGATGGCGACGATCAGCGGTGCCTTCTGAGCGAGGGCGAAGCCGATCGCCGTGCCGAGGAAGGGCGCCGAGCAGGGGGTCGCCATCAGCGAGGCGAAGAGGCCGGAGGCGAAGTGGCCGGCGAGCCCCTCCCGCGGCCCCGTTCCGCCCAGGCGGGCCAGCCGCTGCGGCAGGGGGATCTCGAACAGCCCCCAGAGGTTCAAGCAGAAGAGGACGACCACGAGGGCCAGGAAGACGACGAAGCCGGGGCGCTGGAACTGCACCCCCCAGCCCACCGCCGCGCCGGCAGCGCGCGCCGCGATGGCGGCGGCAGCCAGAGCCCAGAAGGAGGCCAGGATGCCGGCCGCCGTGGCGAGGGCGCCCGCGATGACCTCGCCGCGGCCGTGGCCGGCGCTCCGCACCATGCCGAAGACCTTGAGCGAGAGGACCGGCAGGACGCAGGGCATGACGTTCAAGATCAGCCCGCCAAGGAAGGCGACGCCGAGCATGATGAAGATCCCCTCGGCGCCAGTCGCTGGCCGGGTACCGGGCCGGACGGCAGCCTTCCTCCCGCCCCCGGCACCCTGGACGGTCGCGAACCCCGGGACCGGCTTGCCGCCCGGGCCCACCCGCAGGTCGAGCTTGACCTCGGTGGTCACCGGCGGCAGGCACTGCTTGTCGTTGCAGGACTGGTAAGAAAGGGCGGCGCGGACGGGATAGCTCCCCTGGGCCACCGCCTTGGGCAGGGCGAAATCGGCGTCGATCTTGACCTGGTCGTCGTAGACCGCGAGCGGCTCGGTCTCGAAGGCGAACTTCTGGAGCTTCGGCTCGGGGTAGCGGACCACCGCCGCCGGCCAGCCCGACGGCAGGGTGAGGACGACCTCGGTGGGGATCAGGTACTCGAAGGTCGGCTTGTGGGCGTTGACGTGCCAGCCGGGGACGATCGTCACCAGGGCCGCGAGGTGGGCGGTAGAACCCGGGTCGTAGGCGGTGCGGTCGGCGGCGAGCACCAGTTTGGCCTGCTCGGGGCCATGGATCGCCGCCGCCGGCAGGGCTCCCAGGGGGGCCCACAGCAGGAGGACCAGGGCCAGGGCGAGCCGGGCCGGTCCGTTCTGTCGTGGCGCGTTCTGTCGCGGCGATCGCTGCGCTCTGCGGCTGGACCTCAGCATGGCTCTCCCTCTCGAATCTCGTCTACGACAACAAGGCCGCCGCGGATTCTATTCGGGCAGGTCTCCGCCTTTGATACTATCCCCGCCCGTGAAACTTTCCATGCGCATGTCGCGGATCAGCGAGTCCGCCACCCTCCGTGTGTCGCGCCAGGCGGCCGCGCTCCGTGCCCAGGGCGTCTCGGTGGTCGACTTCGGGGCCGGCGAGCCCGACTTCGACTCCCCCGCCGTGGCCGTCGAGGCCGCCCGCGACGCCCTCGCCCGCGGCTTCACCCGCTACACGCCGGGGAGCGGCACCCCCGAGCTGCGTGAGGCCGTCGCCCTCTCCTGCCGCGCCCGCTACGGCGCTCCCTGGAGCGGCGCCCAATCGGTGATCACCGTTGGCGGCAAGGCGGCGCTCTTCGAACTCGCCCTCGCCCTCTACGAGGCCGGCCAGGAGGTGATCATCCCGTCCCCCTGCTGGGTGAGCTTCCCCGACCAGGTCCGTTTCGCCGGCGCCGAGCCGGTCACCGTGCCGACCTCGGGGAAGGACGGCTTCCGCATCCACGCCGGCCCGATCCTCGACGCCATCACCGATCGCACCCGCGCCATCCTCTTGAACTCCCCCTCGAACCCCACCGGCGGCATCGTCCACGCGGAAGACCTCCGGGAGATTGTGCGCACGGCGGCGGAGCGGGGGATCCTCGTGGTCTCGGACGAGACCTACGAGCGCCTCGTCTACGACGGCATCCCCCATGCGAGCGCCGCCTCGCTCGCCGCCGAGTTCCCGGAGACGGTGGTGCTCGTCGGCTCCTTTTCCAAGAGCTACGCCATGACCGGCTGGCGGATCGGCTACGCCCTGGGGCCCATGGACGTCATCCGCGCCGTCGAGCAGATCCAGAGCCACGCGACCTCGAACCCCACCTCGTTCGCCATGGTGGGCGCTTTGGCGGCGCTCGAGGGGGCCGAAGCTGAGGTCGAGACGATGATCGCCGCCTACCAGGCGCGGCGCGACTTCCTCATCCCCTGCTTGAACGAGCTGCCGGGCGTCGAGTGCCGGCCGCCCTCCGGCGCCTTCTACGCCTTTCCCAACGTCGCGGCCTGCTACCGGGCGGGGCGCCAGGGCTCGGTCGAGTTTACCGAGTTCCTGCTCGCCGAGGCGCGGGTGGCGGTCGTGCCGGGCGCTGCGTTCGGCTCGGACGAGCACATCCGCATCTCCTTCGCCTGCTCCCGCGCCACCCTCGAAGAGGGGCTGCGACGGATGGCGGCGGTGCTCGAACCTTGAAGATTGGAGGAACCATGAAGCGTGAGACCCGAGCCCTACGTCTGACCGTGCTCCTGCTCGGCGGCGCGGCCCTGGCGCTCGGCGCCGCCCTGCCGGCCGCCGCCGCTACTGCCGCTACACCGCCGACCGTCGAGGAGGCGCGCAAGTTCGTCGCCGAGGCCGAGGAGCGCCTGGGCCAGCTGGGGACGGACGCCCAGCGCGCGAGCTGGGTGCAGGAGACCTACATCACCCATGACACCGAGGTCTTGACCGCCCAGGCGAACGAGAAGGCGATCGCGGCCGGGGTGGAGCTCGCCAAGCAGGCGAGCCGCTGGAACGGCGTCGCCCTGCCCGCCGACCTGACGCGCAAGCTCGACCTGTTGAAGCGCGGCCTGACCCTGGCGGCGCCCTCCGATCCCAAGAAGACCGCCGAGCTCTCCCGGCTCGCGGCGTCGCTCGACTCCCAGTACGGTTCCGGCAAGTACTGTCCGCAGGGGCCGGCGGGCAAGTGCCTCGAGTTCTCCGATCTCGACGAGACGATGAAGACGAGCCGCGACCCCAAGGTGCTCCTCGACGCCTGGCTCGGCTGGCACACCATCTCGCCGCCTATGCGCGAGCCCTACACGCGCCTCGTCTCCCTCGCCAATGAGGGGGCGCGCGAGCTTGGCTATAAGGACACCGGGGCGATGTGGCGTTCGAAGTACGACATGCCGCCGGACGCCTTCGCGGCCGAGCTCGACCGCCTGTGGAACCAGGTCCGGCCGCTCTACGTCTCGCTCCACTGCTACGTGCGGGGGAAGCTCAACGAGAAGTACGGCAGCCAGGCCGTGCCGCTCGACCAGCCGATTCCGGCGCACCTCCTGGGTAACATGTGGGCCCAGGAGTGGCAGAACATCTACGACGTCGTCGCCCCGCCGAATGCCGATCCCGGTTTCGACCTGACGGAACGCCTGAAGGCCAAGAACACCACTCCGGTCCAGATGATGAAGTACGGCGAGCACTTCTTCACCTCGCTCGGCTTCGCGCCTCTCCCCGCGACCTTCTGGGAGCGTTCGATGATCACCAAGCCGCGCGACCGCAACGTCGTCTGCCACCCGAGCGCCTGGGACATCGACAGCAAGGACGACCTGCGGATCAAGATGTGCACCGAGGTCAACGCCGACGACTTCCTCACCATCCACCACGAGCTGGGGCACAACTTCTATCAGCGCGCCTACAACCAGCAGCCCGTCCTCTATGAGGACAGCGCCAACGACGGCTTCCATGAGGCGATCGGCGACACCATCGCCCTCTCGGTCACCCCGGGATACTTAAAAGAGGTCGGTCTGATCGACAAGGTCCCCGACCCCTCGAAGGACCTGGGAATCCTCATGCGCAAGGCGCTCGAGAAGGTCGCCTTCCTCCCCTTCGGGCTGCTCATCGACCAGTGGCGCTGGAAGGTCTACTCGGGGGAGATCCAGCCCGCCGACTACAACAGGGCCTGGTGGGAGCTGCGCCAGAAGTACCAGGGGGTGCGGCCGCCGGTCGCCCGGAGCGAGAAGGACTTCGATCCCGGCGCCAAGTACCACGTGCCGGGAAACGTCCCCTACACGCGCTACTTCCTGGCCGACATCCTGCAGTTCGACTTCCATCGCGGCCTCTGCAAGGCGGCGGGCCAGAAGGGCCCCCTGAACCGCTGTTCGATCTACGGCAACCCGGAGGCTGGCCGGGTCCTGGCACGGATGCTCGAGATGGGTGCCAGCCGCCCCTGGCCGGAAGCGCTCCAGACCGTGACCGGCAGCCCGAAGATGGACGCCACGGCCATCCTCGACTACTTCGCCCCCTTGAAGACGTGGCTCGACCAGCAGAACCAGGGCAAGAAGTGCGGTTGGTAAGGGGATGAGCACGAAGGCGGGCGACGCTTCGAACCCAGCGTCGAACCCAGCGTCGAACCCAGCGTCGACCCCGGTGAGCTCCGGCGCGGTGCCCGACCGGCCGCGCACGGAGGAGCCCGACGCGGTGATGGCGAGGAACATCGCCGGGGTGCGGGTCGAGCGGGTGCCGGGCCACCACGATCACCGCGGCGCGCTCTACCCCTTCCTCGACTTCGCCCGCCCCTTCTGGTCCGAGCCGGTCGTCCACGGCTACCTGTTCACCCTGCGGCCGGGGCGCATCAAGGGGTGGGGTATGCACAAGCGGCAGGCCGACCGCTACTTCGTGGTCTCGGGAAGCCTGCGGGTGGTGCTCTACGACGGGCGCGAAGACTCTCCCGACAAGGGGCACTTCTGCGAGCTCCACTTCACCCCGGAGAGCCGAGGGCTCGTGCTCATCCCGCCGGGGGTCTGGCACGCCACCCAGAACTGGGGCGGCACCCTGGGCCGCATCGCCAACTTTCCTACCGTCGCCTTCGACAGCAAGGATCCTGACAAGTACCGGATCGATCCCCACTCCGGCGCCATCCCCTTCGATTGGGGGTTGCGCGACAGCTGAGTCAGCCGGCTCCCCGGAGAAACCGCAGGAGGGGGAGGAGCCGCAGATAGAGCCGCCACCAGCGGCCGCGCTCGATGGCCGCCAGGATGGCGGCACGGGCGCGGAGCTCGGGCAGCTCGGCGAGGGCCTCTTCGAGGGCCGCGGCGAGATGGCCGGCATAGGCGCGCTGGAGCACCAGGTTCCGCTCCAGGTATTGGCGTTCCTGCAGGGCGGGATCGAACGCCGGCCGCTCCTGGTGAGGGGCAGGCGGCGGCGGACCCTGCCGCGCGCTGTCGGCTCGGCCCTCCGCCCGGGCCAGGGCGCGCCCGATCGCCGCGG
>JAXDLD010000194.1:0-7749 GCA_034666805.1 Acidobacteriota bacterium | reverse complement strand
CGGCCTCGCGCACGTAGTCCTGATAGTTCTCCGGCGCGCCGCCGGCGCCGTGGAGGAAGAGCACCACCGGCAGGGGCGCGGTCGGATCGGCGCCCGGCGGCAGGTAGCGCCAGAGGTAGGAGCCTGTCGCCGGGATGTCCATGCGGAGCCAGCCGGGGACCGGAGCCGCCACGGCGGGAGCCGCCAGCGCGGCGAGGACGAAGAGGAGCGCGAGGGCCGGCCAGGCCCTCCGTCTAGGCGCCGGCATCTTCACAGGAATCGCGCAGCACTTCGAGGAACGGTTTTCCCCAGGACTGAAGCCGGGCTTCCAGCTTCTCGGTGCAGTCGCAGTCGCCGCAGGCCCAGGGCTCCTCGCCGGAGAGGTCGCGGCAGCGGCCGCGGTGATGGGCGTCCTGCACGCGCAGGAGCTCCAGGTACTCCTCCCAGTAGGGGCGCTCCTCGGCGAGCGGCTCGTAGCAGAAGCAGACCTCGACCCAGCGCACGGCACCCGCGGTCGTCAGGCGCGCTTCGGCCATGTTGCGCAGGTACTCACCGCCGGCGACCGAGCCCCGGCCCAGGGTACCGTCTTCGATCGCCCGGAGCAGCGCCTGCTCCCGGCCGGGGCGCACGCGGGCAGTCACCAGGTAACGCATGTCTCTAAGGAACAGCGGACCGGGGAGAGGGATTCCAGGCCATGGTAAGCTGGGAGATTGGAAAAGGAAGGAAAACGACTATGCCTGCCCAGGAGTACGCCATCATCAGCCGGGACATACGAGCGGTCGAGATCCCGCAGGGGACCCCGGCCCTTCTCCCGACCGGCACCCACGTCCGCATCACCCAGTCGCTCGGCGGGAGCTACACCGTGGTGACCGACCAGGGTCAGCTCGTGCGCATCGAGGCGCGGGACGCGGACGCGATCGGCAAGGAGGCCGCCGCCGGCTTTGGAATCGGGGGAGTCGGGGGAATCGGGGAGGCCGGGGAGGACGCCGGCCCGATCGAGGATCAGGTCTGGACCCAGCTCAAGACCTGCTTCGATCCGGAGATCCCGGTCAACATCGTCGACCTCGGGCTGGTCTACAGCTGCGAGGTGACCGCGGTCCCCGAGGGCGGCAGCAAGGTCGACATCAAGATGACCCTGACCGCTCCCGGCTGCGGCATGGGCCCGGTCCTCGCCCAGGACGTCAAGACCAAGGTCGAGTCGATCCCCGGGGTGAAGGAGGCCGACATCGAGGTGGTCTGGGACCCGCAGTGGAACCAGAACATGATGAGCGAGGCGGCGAAGCTGCAACTCGGGTTCTTCTAGAGACACGCCCCTACGACCGCTTCGCCGGGCTCGCGGACGGCATGTCGGGCATCCTCAGCACCGGCGCCGGCCTTCTCCCGAAAGCATTCTTGAATGCCAGGCGGACGCCGTCGAGCTCGGCGTAGAGCCAGAGCTTCAAGCCCCGGGAAGCCATGTGGAAGGGGGCGAGCTTCAAGTCGAAGAGCATCCGCACCCGCTTGCCATTGTTGCGCAACCCTTCTTCTCCGGCCCGGCGCCGCGCCAGGGCGAGCGCCTTCAGCCGGCGGTTGAGCAGCCGCAGCAGGTGGTAGGAGAAAAACGCCGGCTTCGGCCCCAGGACCGGCATCCAGTGGAAACGGCCGAAGAACTTGTAGGCCGGGATGACGAGGAAGATGTAGTACTGGGCGGTGTCCATAAGCACCGACGCCGATAAGAGGTCGTGCTCCCCCATGTAGAAGTACTTGTCCTGGTAGATGCCGCGGAAGAAGCGGTGGTAGGAGCGCAGGAAGATCTTGTTGTGCTCGGCGATCTTCTCCCGGATGTCCTCCCCCGCCGCCTCGGCCTTGATGATCTCGACCGTCGCCTCGACGCTGAAGGCGACATGGTCGAGCCCCGGCGAGTAGTAGGGGTCGAGGAAGGCCGCGGCGTCGCCCAAGAGGGCCCAGCCGCTCCCCATGTATTGCCGGGTGACATAGGCGAGATGGGCGTAGGAGTGGAGGTCCTCGCTCCGCGGAGTGGCGCCCTCCAGGAGCTCGGTCAGGGCCGGGATGGCCTTCAAGAAGGCCACGTACTCCGCCTCCCGGTCCTTCGCCCGCGCCTCGTGGAGGGAGTGCATGCGCTTGTCGAAGACCACTCCGATGCTGGTCTCGCCGTTCCCCAGGGGGATCACCCACACCCAGTAACCGAACCCCATGTAGTGGTTGGTCGCCAGGCGGCGGGAGGCGACGTTGCCGCGGGAGAACGCGAGCGGCCCGCGGGCGGCGAGGTCGTCGATGTGCCGGACGTCCTGCCAGCGGCACCAGATCGCCGCCGTGGGATGGTCCTCGTTGCGGTCGATCAACCCCAGGCGGCGGCCGAGGAAGGTGGAGCGGCCGGTGGCGTCGAGGAGCCAGCGGCAGGCGACGGTCCGCGATCCGGCTCCGGCTCCGGCGCTGTCGTCCTCGATCCTCACCCGGTGCTCCCTTCCCCCCAGCTCCCCCAGCTCGACGTCGACCGCCCGCGCCGGCCGCCAGAGCTCCGCCCCTTCCGCCGCGGCGGTCGCCAGGAGGTGCTCGTCCAGGGTGTCGCGGCGGAGCTGGAAGGAGGGGACGGTGCTCCGCTGGTAGGCGCCGGTCTCGCTCGCCTCGGCATGGCCGTGGACCTTGTCGTTCTGGAACCAGTAGCGCAACCCCTCCTTGGGGAGGTGCTCGCGCTCCAGGTGCTGCCACTGGGCGAGGCGCCGGGTGAGGAACATGCCCGACATCTCGGTCGTCGCCTCCCCCACCTTGGCGTCGAAGGCCGTGGCGCGCTCGACGACGAGGACGGAGAGCCCGGGGAGGTCGCGGCGCAGGAGGATCGCCGCCGCGGCGCCGGCGACCGCGCCGCCCAAGACGACGACGTCATAGCGGGCATGGATCTCTGGTGTGGAAGGGGGGGTGGAGCTGGCCATCCTCTACAGTCTAACCGGAAAACCTGGCACGGGGAGCCCGATCCCGGGCTCCCCGTCTCGCGGCAGCGGAGGGCCGGTGCGTCAGGGGTTGACGATCGTGTGGCCCGGCTTCCTGGGAGGATCGTTGCGGGGCCGCTCCTCGACCTTGGGGTTGTTCTCGAACTCCGGCGACAGCTGGGCGTTGATCGCCGCCCACTCCGGTGACTCGGCCTCGTTGTCGACGATCGCCCCGATCGGGCACTCGGGCAGACAGAGGCCGCAGTCGATGCAGACCTCGGGCAGGATGACCATGAACTCCTCGCCCTGGTAGTCGCCCGGCTTGATGCAGTCGACCGGACAGACGGATACGCAGGTCGCATAGCGCTCCCCGAGGCAGATATCGGTGATCACGTACGTCATGAGCTTGACTCCCTCCCGCCGGCGACCGGCGCTTGATAGGCGATTCAGTTTCGCGGCGCAGAGTATAGCAAGCCGAAACGCGAGGAGGGAGCCCCGCCCCTACCGGAAAAACACCGGGTACCCCTCGGGGTCCCCCTCGTGCATCATCTCGTAGACGGTCTCGACGATCTGCTCGCGGTTGGGCTTCGAGAAGTAGTCGCCGTCCGAGCCGTAGGCGGGGCGGTGGGCCTGGGCGGTGAGGGTGCGGGGCGGCCCGTCGAGCCAGGCGAAGCCGCCCTGGACCTCCAGGACCTGCTGCAGCATGTAGGCCGTGGCGCCGCCGGGGACGTCCTCGTCCAGGAAGAGGACGCGGCTGGTCTTCCGGATCGACTCGACGATCCGGCCGGGGAGGTCGAAGGGGAGGAGGGTCTGGACGTCGATCAGCTCGACCTCGACCCCCACCCGGGAGAGGAGCTCGGCCGCTTCGAGGGCGATGCGGCAGAGGGCGCCGTAGGTGACGACGGTCACGTCGGCGCCTTGGCGGAGCACCTCCGGCACCCCCAGGGGCACCGTCAGCTCGCCGATGTTCGCCGGCAGCTTCTCCTTCACCCGGTAGCCGTTCAGCACCTCGACCACCACCGCCGGGTCGTCCCCGAGAAGCAGGGTGTTGTAGAAGCCGGCCGCCTGGGTCATGTTGCGCGGCACGCAGACGTAGATGCCGCGCACCAGGTTCAAGATCCCCGCCATGGGCGAACCGGAGTGCCAGATCCCCTCCAGCCGGTGGCCGCGGGTGCGGACGATGACCGGCGCCTTCTGCTGCCCGTGGGTGCGGTAGCGGAGGGTCGCCAGGTCGTCCGACAGGATCTGCAGAGCGTAGAGGATGTAGTCGAGGTACTGGATCTCGGCGATCGGGCGGAGGCCGCGCATCGCCATGCCGATCGCCTGGCCGAGGATGGTCGTCTCGCGGATGCCGGTGTCGGCCACCCGGAGCGCCCCGTACTTGGCCTGCATGCCGAGGAAGCCCTGGTTGACGTCGCCCAGGCGGCCCAGGTCCTCGCCCATGGCAACCAGCTCCGGGATGCGGCCGAGCGCCGCGTCGAAGCAGGCGGTCAGGACCTCGAAGCCGTTGACCAGGGGTGAGTCCTCCCGGTAGGCGGCGGGGACCGCCTGGACCAGGAGGGCCGCGGCGGGGGTCGCGCTGTAGAGGTGCGAGCTGTAGCGCTCGCGGTTGATCGCCTCCTGCTCCCGCTTCCAGGCGAGAAGCTCCCGCCGGCCGGGCGGGTCCCCGTCCCAGGTGGCGAGGAGGACCGCTTCGGCCGCGGCCAGGAGGTCGCGGCGCATGGAAGTCGGCTGGCGGTCGAGGTCGCGGCCGATTTGCTCGACCTCTTGAGCGACCTCCGCGGCAACCTCGGGGGCCTGCGAGCCGCGGGCGATCTGCCCGACGAGGATCAAGACCTCTCGCTTCTCGGCCTCGATCGGTCCCCGGAACTCCTCCCAGGCCCGCCGCTGGCACTCGCGCGCCCGCGCCTTGGCCTCCTCCTCCACGGCGTCGAGCTCGGCCGCATCGGCGAAGCCGTCGGCCAGGATCCACTCCCGCATCCGGCGCAGGCAGTCGTACTCGACCTCCCAGGCCAGGCGCTCCTTCGACTTGTAGCGCTCGTGGCTGCCCGAGGTCGAGTGCCCCTGCGGCTGGGTGATCTCGACGACATGGAGGATGGCCGGCACGTGGTCGCGGCGGACCCGCTCGGCCACTTCCAGATAGGTCGTACAGAGGGCCGGATAGTCCCAGCCGCGGACGGTATGGAGCTCGTAGCCGTCCCTCTCCCCCGGGGCGCGACGGAAGCCGGCGAGGAGGGTCGAGAGGTCGCCCTTGGTGATCTGGAGGTCGTTGTGGACCGAGATGCCGTAACCGTCATCCCAGATGGAGAGCAGCATGGGCGCCCGGAGGACCCCGACGGCGTTGACCGCCTCCCAGAACATCCCTTCGGCGCAGCTCGCGTTGCCGATCGTCCCCCAGGCGACCTCGTCGCCCCCTTTCGAGAAACCCGAGAGGTGCTCGCGGCCGGCGAGCTCCGGCAGCTCGCGGAAGAGGCGCGAGGCGTAGGCGAGCCCCACCAGCCGGGGCATCTGCGAGCCGGTGGGCGAGACGTCGGCCGAGGAGTTGTAGCGGGCGGTCAGGTCGGCGAAGCCCCCCTCCGGGCCGAGGAAGGGGGTCGCGAAGTGGGCGTTCATCGAGCGCCCGGCCGAGCAGGGCTCGCGGACGACGTCGGGGTCGGCGTAGAGCTGGGCGAAGAACTGCTCCAGGGTCAGGGCCCCCACCGCCAGCATGAAGGTCTGGTCGCGGTAGTAGCCGGAGCGGAAGTCGCCGCGGCTAAAAGCGCGGGCCATGGCGAGCTGGGCGACCTCCTTACCGTCGCCGAAGATGCCGAACTTGGCCTTGCCCGTCAGCACCTCGCGGCGGCCGAGGAGACTCGCGTGCCGGCTCTCCCAGCCCAGACGATAGTCGGCGAGGACGCTCGCGCGGGAGAACGGCGCCGCCGTTCCCGTGCCGCCCTCCGGAGAGGCCTCCGGGGTGGCGGGTCCGCCCGCATCCACCAGAGATGGGGTGATCAGGGCCACTTCGATGTCCTCCTAGAGACGGCCTTGAGCTTGGCCGCGGATTGCGGCGCAATGGTAGCATGTAGCTCCATCCGGCAAGGACGAGACTGCCGGGCCGGGCTTGGTGCCCGCCCGGGTGGTGGCGATCCTATCCGACGGTCCGCCCGTGGCGGAGCCCCGGAAGAGGAGTGGGTCGGACTCATTCCGCCGGAAAAGAATCCATGGAAGAACGCCGCAGGCATCGCCGCTACGAGGTCAAAGGCCTCGCCGGAACGCTCGCCGGCCGCCACAGTTTCGCGGTGCTCACACTCTCCCGCGGTGGCGTGCTGGCGGCTTCCGCCTTCGAGCCGCCCGTGGGTCACGTCTTCGACGTCGAGCTGCCGCTGGGAGCAGAGCTTTTCCGCTCCTCGGCGCGGATCGTCTTCGCGGGCGAGGACCGAGGGGCGCCACGTAGCCACCGATACCGGTTCGGCCTCGCCTTCACCGTAGAATCGGAAGAGGACGCTCTGCTCCTCGACCGGTTCCTCCGGCGGGAGCTCGAGGCCACGGCAGAAACGGAGCCAGCTTGACACGTAGAATGCTCATCAACGCCCAGCGCCCCGAGGAGCTCCGGGTCGCCATCGTCAACGGGACGGTGCTCGAGAGCTTCCAGGTGGACGTCGCCGAGTCGGGTTTGACCCGCGGCAACATCTACCGGGGAATGATCGCCAGCATCCAGCCGTCGTTAAACGCCGCCTTCATCGACTACGGCACCGAGCGGCACGGGTTCCTGTCGATCCAGGACGTCGTCCCCCAGGCCTACTACAGAGAGCCGGCGGGGGGCCATCCGCGGATCGAGGAGGTGCTCGACCGCGGCAAGCCGATCGTCGTCCAGGTCTCCAAAGACGCCGTCGGCACCAAGGGGGCGGTCCTGACGACCAACCTCTCGCTCGCCGGCCGCTACCTCGTGCTCACCCCCTTCGACGACACCCGCGGGGTGTCGCGCAAGGTGGAGGACGAGGAGACCCGGAAGAAGCTCAAAGCCCAGGCGGCGAAGCTCGCCCTCCCCGACGGCTGCGGCATCATCGTCCGCACCAATGCCCTCGCCCAGACCAAGGTCACCCTGTCGCGCGACCTGGCGGCCCTCCTCCGGCTGTGGAAGCGGGTGATGACCGAGGCCACCCACGGCCGCGGCACCCGCCTCCTCTACAGCGACCAGGACCTCCTGGTCCAGGCCCTCCGCGACCACCTGGAGGCCTCGATCGAGGAGGTTCTGGTCGACGACGACGACGCCTACGAGCGGGCCTACGGCTACATGCAGGCCTTCATGCCGCGCGGCAAGACTCAGCTCACCCGCTACGCCGAGCGCCTCCCCCTCTTCAGCCGCTACGAGGTCGAGGGGCAGATCGACCGCATGCACGAGAGGAAGGTCCCCCTCCCCTCCGGCGGCTCGATCGTCATCGACCCCACCGAGGCGCTGACCGCGATCGACGTCAACTCCGGGCGCTCGACCCGCGCCGCGACCCAGGAGGAGACCGCCCTCAACACCAACCTGGAGGCGGCCCAGGAGGTCGCCCGGCAGCTCCGGATGCGCGACATCGGCGGCCTGGTGGTGGTCGACTTCATCGACATGCGGGCCAGCAAGAGCCAGCGCAAGGTCGAGAAGGTCCTCAAAGACTCCATGAAGGACGACAAGGCACGGTCTTCGATCGGCCGGATCTCGGAGAATGGCCTCCTCGAGATCAACCGCCAGCGCATCCGCCAGGCCCTGGCGGTCCGCACCCACCGCCCCTGCCCCACCTGCGGCGGCCTGGGGAGCATCGCGAGCCCCGAGATGGTGGGCCTGAACGTGCTGCGGCGGATCGAGGCGCGCGCCGCCTCGGGT
>JAXDLD010000193.1:0-12887 GCA_034666805.1 Acidobacteriota bacterium | reverse complement strand
GCCTCTTCAACCCCGACGGCTCGCTCCTCTACCCGGTCCAGGACCCGACGGTCGCCCCGCCGATCCCGCCGGTCTGGATTCCGGAGTTCTTCGGCGACACGGCGCTCGTCAACGGCAAGGTCTTCCCGTTCCTCGACGTCGAGCCGCGGAAGTACCGTTTCCGGCTGCTCAACGCCTGCAACGCCCGCTTCCTGCACCTGACGATCTGCAACAGCCGGGACGCGAGCGAGGCCCTGCACTTCTTCCAGATCGGCGCCGACCAGGGCTTCCTCCCCCGGCCTCTCGAGCAGGCGGACCTCCTGGCCGCGCCGGCGGAACGCTTCGACGTCGTGATCGACTTCACCGGCAAGGCCGGCAAGTCGTTCACCTTGAAGAACGACGCCCCTTCGCCCTTCCCGGGGGGCGGCGGTCCCGATCTGCCGCGGATCATGCAGTTCCGGGTCTCGAAGCCACTCTCCTCTCAGGATCACACCCTGCCGGCGCAGCTCGTGCCGGTGCCGCTCCTCGATCCCGCCCACGCCGTCAACACCCGGCAGCTCGTGCTGGCGGAGTTCGACGATCCCACGACCGGCGACCCCATCGAGGGGATGCTCGGCACCACCTCGCTCGGCGGCCTGCACTGGAGCTCGCGGGTGACCGAGGACCCGCACGTCGGCGACACCGAGATCTGGGAGCTCTACAACACGACGACCGACGGCCATCCGATCCACGTCCACCTGGTCCGCTTCCAGGTCCTGAACCGGCAGAAGTTCGACTTGAACCGCTACCAGTCGACCGGCGAGATCCGGTTCCTGGCGCCGCCCGAGGCGCCGGCGGCCAACGAGCGCCCGGCCTGGAAGGACGTCGTCAAGGCCTTCCCGGGCGACCCCGACAACGGGATCGGCGTCGTCACCCGCATCATCCAGAAGTTCGACCTCCCGCACGGGGTCACGATCCCCCGCGGCCAGGTCTTCAGGTACGTCTGGCACTGCCATATCCTGGAGCACGAGGACAACGACATGATGCGGCCGTACGATCTCCGGCCCTAAGGGGCTGGGGATAACATGACCCGAGCGTAAGACCTGTCGAGGGCGCCTGCCGCCCTCGACAGGTGTTTTCATCGAACCCCCTTCTAGGAGTCACCCCCTATGAACCGTCTCACCACCTGGGTCGCCGCTTCGGCACTGCTCGCAGGTTCCATCGCACCGATCCACGCCCAGAAACCGCCGGCTCCGGCAATGCCGGATCACGCCATGCACGGCGACTCGTTGCCGCCGGCCGGCGGCCATATGCACGGCAGCCCTAAGGCGGCGCCGGCGGACGTCGCCTCCCCCGAGGCCATCGTCGCCGCCTACTACGAGTCGCTCTCCGGCCCGGCCGGCAAGAAGCGGGACTGGAACCGCTTCCTCTCCCTCTTCTCCGGCGAGGCCCACCTGCTCCCGGCCGAGGGCAAGGGCCATGCCGGGATCATGGCCATGGAGTACACCCCCCAGACCTATCTCTACGGCACCGAGCCCCGCATGCTGGAGGACGGCTACGTCGTCAAGGAGGTGGCCCGGAAGAGCGCGGGGTTCGGCAAGATCCAACACGTCTGGAGCACCTACGAGGGGCGCCACGCCGCCGCCGATCCCAAGCCGTTCGTCCGCGGGATCAACAGCTTCCAGCTCTTCACCGACGGCAAGCGCTGGTGGATCTTCGACGTCATCTGGCAGCCGGAGACGGCCAAGCTGGCGCTGCCGGCCGAGTACCTGCACTGAGAGCTTGAAGACTAGCGGGAGGTGGCGGCGGAGAGCGCCGCCACCACCGTTTCCAGCACGGCCGGGCGGGAGCTGTTGACGTAGAAGTGACCGCCGGGGAACATCCGCACCTCGACCGGCTGCCGGCTGTACCCCTTCCAGGCCGCGATCTGCTCCGGGCTCGCCTCGGGATCGCCGAACCCGCCCAGGGCGACGAGGGGGAAGTCGAAAGGCGGCTCCTCGCGGTAGACGTAGGTCTCGACGATCTCCAGGTCGGCGCGGAGGACGGGGTAGGCGAGCTCCCGGAAGATGGGCTCGGCGACGATCTCGGGGGTGACGTCGTAGTGGGCCTGCACCTCGCGCCAGAAGTCGTCGGGCGCCAGGTGGCTGACCCGCGGCCGGTCGCGCAGGAGGTGGGGAGCGGCGAAGCCGGAGACGACGAGGAGCACCGGCGCCGGCCGGCCCCGCCGGCGGAGCTCGCGCGCCAGCTCGAACGCGACCAGGCCCCCCAGGCTGTGGCCGAAGAGCGCGAAGGGCCCGCTCTCAGCCTCGACCTTCCCCACCATCTCGTCTACCAGCGGCTCCAGGCGGGTGTACGGATCTTCACGGAAGCGGGTCTCCCGGCCGGGCGGCTGCATGGGCCGCACGTCGATCCACTCCGGGAGCCCCCCCCGCGACCAGTCCCGGTAGGCCGATGCCCCGGCTCCCCCATAGGGGAAGCAGAAGAGGGGCAGGCGGGCGGCGGGACGCTCGTTCATGCGGGGGGACATTGTACATGGAGGGGGCGCTCACCCCGCGGGAATAAAACCCCTTACCTATTCGATTGATGTACACTTAGCGATAGAGTTCGATTACGGTCCTGGTTCACCACGGAGGACGTCGTCATGTCGAAGCACTGCCATGGACGCCAAGGGAATTCCCTGTTCAATTTCACCTCTCCGCGGGGGCGGTTCGCCGCGGTCCTCCTGTTTCTCTTCTGTGTTCCCCTCGGTCTGTCGGCGGCGGAGCCGCTCTCGCCGGTGCGGGCGGCGGGGCCGGGCGAGCGGATCGTCGCGCCGGACTTCAAAAGCGCGGCCGAGCTCGTCACCCTGGACGGCAGCCTCACCCCGCGGCTCCTCGCCCTCGCGCCCGAGGCGAGCCTCACGGTGACCGATTGGCCGGTAGCCCCGGAGGTCCGGCGCGACGTCGTCCTCACCCGGCACGAGGTCTACTCCCCGGAGGCGAAGATCTTCCGGATGGAGGGCGGGAAGCGGACCGAGGTCCCGCGTTCGGGGCTCGCCTTCTACTGGGGGACGGCCGCGGACGACGACCAGGTGCGGGTCTTCCTCTCGCTCGACCCCGCCACCGGAGAGATGCAGAGCTTCACCCAGTCGCGGGACGGCATGAACGAGCTGCGGCCGGCGCCGGGAAGCGCCAAGCCTGGCCAGCACATCGTCGCCCCCCCGGAGGCGCTCGTCGACGGCGCCACCACCGAGGCGGCGCCGAAGTGGAGCTGCGGGGAGGAGGAGGCGATGCAGGACCCGACCCACACCGCAAAGGCCCTGCGCTCGATCCTCGGCGCCGCCGCCAACGCCGCGCCGCCCTTCACCAACCTGCACACGGCGATCCTCGCGGTCGACACCGACAACGAGCTCCTGAGCCAGAAATTCGGCGACAGCACGGCGGCGGCGGCGAGCTACGTCGCGAGCCTGATCGCGGCGATGAACGTGATGTACGAGCGCGACCTCCATGTCCGCCTGCTCCAGGGGACGACCTTCCTCCGCGTCTCGTCCACCCCGGACCCCTACGTCCAGGGCGGCGGCGGCAACGCCGACGGCAACGAGCTCAACGAGTTCAGCTCCTACTGGCAGAGCAACAACGGCAACATCCCCCGCGCGGTCGCCATGATGCTCTCGGGCAAGCAGAGCTCCACCAACCAGGCCTCCGGCATCGCCTGGATCTCGGGGCTCTGCAGCCAGAGCTCCGGCTACAGCTTCAGCCAGGTGTTCAAGATCAGCTACCTGGCGGGGGACGCCTCGGTGGTCGGGCACGAGATCGGCCACAACTTCGGCTCGCCCCACACCCACTGCTACAGCCCGCCGGCCGACAACTGTTTCAACGGGGAGTCGGGCTGCTACTCGGGCGGCACGAGCTGCCCGGCGCCGCAGACTATCAACGGGGTCACGGGTGTCGTCGGGACGGTGATGAGCTACTGCCAGTTCGCCGGCTGCAATCCGCAGCTCGTCTTCCACCCGCGCTCGCTCACCGAGTACATCAACAGCAACCTGGCGGCCGCCAACAACGTCTGCGTCCTGCCCCTGAACACGGCGCCGACGGTGGCCGCGATCACCCCGCGGAGCGGCACGACGCTCGGCGGCACGCCGGTGGTCCTCACCGGGAGCAACTTCCAGAACGGGGCGACGGTGGCGATCGGCGGCGTCCCGGCGACCGGGGTCTCGGTCGCCGGCAACACGATCACGGCGACCGCCGGGGCGCACGCGACGGGGACGGTCAGTGTCTCGGTGACCAACCCGGACAACTCGAGCGGCACTTTGAGCAACAGCTACTTCTACGCCCAGCCCTCGGGAGCGCTCTCCTTCTACTCGGTCCCCCCCTGCCGGCTCGTCGACACCCGCAATCCCGTCGGCCCCCTGGGCGGCCCGTCGCTCGGCGCCGGGAACCTGCGCGTCTTCACCGCCATCGGGAGCTGCGGGATTCCGGCCGGGGCGAAATCGCTCTCGGCCAACGTCACCGTCTCCGTCCCGACCGCCGCGGGCTTCCTCGGCTTCTATCCCGGCAACGCCTTCCCCATGGGGACGAGCAGCCTCACCTTCTCGCCCGGCCAGACCCGCGCCAGCAATACCATGATCGAGCTGTCGACGGATGGCCTCGGCACGCTCGGAGTGCAGAACGGGGCGGCGGGGAACGTCGACTTGATCGTCGACGTGAACGGGTATTTCAAGTAGGGCTGGGGACATTGGGAGGGCGGTGGCGGGCGGGGCGCCCTCACCCCCCCACCCCCCTCTCCCGACCCGCCCACCCAGCCCCCGGGAGAGGGGGAAAAAGAAGACCCGTGGAGATAGGTAGCGATAGTTGCCTCCTCCCACAGCCTGAAAGTCACGACAGGGAGCCACGAACGCCACCTATCCACACGATCTTTCTTCTCTCCCCCCTCTCCCGGGGGCCAGGGAGGGCGGGCTGGGAGAGGGGGGGTAGGGGGGGTGAGGGCCCTACCGCTCCACCTTCAACGCTGGCAGCCCCGCCTTCCGGAGCTGCTCGTCGAGCCCCGCCACCCCGGCGGTCGCGGCCTCGTTCCACTGCCCGAGGAGGACGGCGAGCCGGCGCTCCAAGTCGGCGGCGGCCTTCCTCACCTGGGTCGTGGGCGGCTGGTCGGCCCCCTCGACCGTCTCGTAGACACGGGCGAGCGCGCCGTTCATCTGGGTCAAGCTGTCCTTGCTCCGCTCGCCGGCATCGATCAGGGCCGCGAGCCGGCCGTCCAGGGCCTGGACCGAACCCCCGAGCGCCCCCTCGCGGGCCGAGGCGGGCAGGGCCTGGAGCTGGGTCCGGAGGGCCTGAGCCTTCTTCAGGGCGGCGGCATCCCTCTCGATCGCGGCGACCATCTGGCGGGCGAGGGTGAGCTGCCCCGCCAGAACCTCGTGGGGGGTCTTGACCCGGGGGTCCATCTTCACCGTCAGCGGCTGGGTGGAGGTCTTGCCGCCGGCCGTCAGCCGGACCTGGTACGTCCCGGGGAGGGCGAAGGGGCCGAGCGGCTCGCGCGGGGTGTCCCGGTAGATGGCCGAGATCGGGTAGTCGCGCTCCAGCACCGGGGGGGTCGGGTAGCGGAGGTCCCAGACGAAACGGTGCATCCCCGGCCGGGCCGAGAGGGCCCGGGGCTGGCGGACCCAGTAGAAGGGGACGGCCAGCTCCTTGGGGTCGACCGGCTCCGGCCGGTCGTCGCTCGCGTAGCGCCTCACGAGCTGGCCCTTGGCATCGAGGATCTCCAGGGTGACGGGGGTGCCGGGGCTGTCGCCCGGGTCGGTGTCCGTGGGGTCGGCGGCATCCTCGCCAGGGCCGGTGCGGAGATAGTAGTCGAGGACCGCGCCGTCCGGCGGGTTCTGGCCGGCCGGCTCCTCGGGGGGGAGCGGGGTGTCGGTGTTCAGGTCGCGCCGCAGCCGGTAGGCGACGGCCGGGCGGAAGAGGTGGGCGTCGGCCGCCGTCACTTGGGCCTCGAGCTGGCGCAGCGATGCGATGTCGTCCAGGATCCAGAAGCCGCGCCCGTGGGTGCCGACGACCAGGTCGTCGCCGTGGACGACCAGGTCGCGCACCGCGGTCGCCGGCAGGTTGCCGCGGAGCGACTGCCAGTCGGCGCCGTCGTTCCAGGAGACGTAGACCCCCTTCTCGGTGCCGGCGTAAAGGAGCCCGCGCCGCACGGGGTCCTCGCGCACGGCGTTGACCACCTCGCCCTCGGGGATGTCGTGGGTGATCTCCTGCCAGGTGGCGCCGAAGTCGCGGGTGCGGAAAATGTGGGGGGCGAGGTCGTCGAGCCGGAAGCGGTTGATGGCGGCGTAGGCCGTGCCGAGGTCGAAGTGCGAGGCCTCGAGGAGCGACACCTTGCTCCACGGGGTCAACGCCTTGGGAGTGACGTTCCGCCAGTGCTTGCCGCCGTCCCGGGTCAAGTGGATCAAACCGTCGTCCGTCCCCGCCCAGATCAGGTTGACGCTCTTGAAGGAGGGGCCGATCGTATAGATCACCCCGCGGTGGGTGCCTCTGTCGGGATCGAGAGCGCTGAAGATGCCGAGGCTCGCCGGCACCTCGTACTTTTCGCGGGTCAGGTCGGGGCTGATCGTCTGCCAGCGGTTGCCGCCGTCCGTGGTTATGAACAGCACGTTGGCGCCAAAGTCGAGGACGTGGGGGTCGACGGGGGAGAAGAGCACCGGGAGAGTACGGACGTAGCGGAATTTCCCCGCGCGTACCGGCTCGGGGCTGATGTCCTGCACCTGGCCGGTCGTCCAGTCGAAGCGCGAGATCTTGCCGCCATAGATCAGGTTCGGGTGGAGCGGGTCGGGGGCGACGTAGCCGTACTCCTCGGCCCCCACGGGGTGCCAGTCGCGGAAGGTGATCTGGCCGTCGTCGCCGCGGCTCGCCACTCCGGCCGAGCCGCTCTCCTGCTGGCCGCCGTAGACCCAGTAGGGAAAGCGGTTGTCGGTGATCACATGGTAGAACTGGGCGGTCGGCTGGTTGTACCAGGAGCTCCAGGTGCGGCCGCCGTTCAGGCTGACCGTCGCCCCCTGGTCGCTGCCGAGGAGGAGGATGTTCGAGTCGTTGGGGTTGATCCAGATGCGGTGATAGTCGTCCCCCCCCGGCGCCCCCTTGATGGCGGTCCAGCTCTGCCCGCCATCGGTCGAGCGGTAGGTCGAGGTGTTGCAGACGTAGACCTCCTCCGGGTTCCTGGGATCGACCTTGATCTCGGCGAAGTCGCCGCCCCGCCCCCAGATCCGCTCCTCGTCGTTGACCCGCCGCCAGGTGGCGCCGGCGTCGTCCGAGCGGTAGGTGCCGCCGTGCTTGGCGTCGGCCTCGACCTGGGCGTACATGCGGGACGGCAGCCGCGGCGAGATGGCGATGCCGATCCGCCCCAACCCTTCCGCGATCGATGGCAGGCCCTCGCCGATCGGCTTCCAGGTGGTGCCGCCGTCGGTCGACTTGAAGAGCCCGCTCCCCGGAGCATTGAACGAGCCGCCGATCTCCCAGGGCGCCTGGCGCGCGGCCCAGAGGACGGCATAGACCGTCTGCGGGTTGGCGGGATCGAAGGCCAGATCGACGGCGCCGGTGTTCTCGTCCTTGTAGAGCACCTTCTCCCAGCTCTTGCCGCCGTCGGTCGAGCGGAAGACGCCGCGCTCCGGGTTGGGGCCATAGGGATGGCCGAGGACGGCGGCGAAGACCCGGTCGGGATTTTTCGGGTCGACCAGGAGGGCAGGGATCTGCTGGCCCCCCGCGAGCCCCAGGTGCTGCCAGGTCTGGCCGGCGTCGGTCGACTTGTAGATGCCGTCCCCCACCGAGAGGTCGGGGCGCTGGAGGCCCTCGCCGCTCCCCACGTAGAGGATCTTGGAGTCGGAAGGGGCGACGGCGATGGCGCCGATCGACTGGGTGGGCTGGCCGTCGAAAATGGGCGCCCAGGTGCGACCGGCGTCGGTCGTTTTCCAGACCCCGCCGTTGTTGGCGCCGATGTAGAAGAGGTGGGGCTCCCCCGGCACCCCCACCGCCGCGACGGTCCGGCCGCCGCGGAAGGGGCCGATCAGGCGCCAGTGCAGGTGCGAGAGGAGGCCGGGTGCGAAGGGCTGGGCGGCCGCGGGCGTAGACACCGAGGAGAGCAGCAGGACCAGGCAGCCGAGGCAGCCAAAGATGCGGCGGAGTCGTCTCAAGGGATCTTCCTCCAGAAGAAGAGAGGGGCGTAGTGTAGCGGATCGGTACATTCAATTGACGGGCTCGCCGGGCTCCCCGGTCGTGTCCACGGCCGCCTCCGCCTGCCGGCGTGCCGCCTCTTCCTCGTCCCAGCGCCGGTGGATGGCGGCGGTCCGGGCGCGACGCCGGCCGCCGGCCCAGAGGGCCAGGAAGGTGACGCCGATCCACAGGGTGACCGAGCTGGTGAGGAGGGGCAGCCAGCGGTACCAGAAGGTCTCGCGGCGGGCGAAGTCCGCCGCCGCCACGGCGAGGGGCGTCCCCGTCGCCCGCCGGAAGGCCTCCTCGAACGGAAGGCCGCTGGCGACCCCGGCGAGGACGGCCGCCGGCGCCCCGGGTCCCCAGCGGGAGAGGACCTCCTCGACGAAGGCGAAGGAGAGGGCGTAGGCCCCGGCGACCTCCCCGGGGCCGCCGGCGAACAGGCGGTCGAGGTCCTCGACCGCGAGGTCCCGGCCGCGCAGCGAGGCGAGGGCGATCCGCGTGCGGTCCTCGAAGCTCCAGTCGCCGGCGGCGGCCATGGCGAGCCCCTCGTTCCAGAAGCGCGGCAGGGCCCGGCCCCCGGCGGCGCGGGCGATCAGCACGTGCGCCACCTCGTGGTCCAGAAGCTCGGCCATCGACGATTCGGGATAGGCGGGCTGGCGGCCGGGAAGGAGCACGACCACGTTCAGGTCGCCCAGGGCATAGCCGGCGATCCACTGCGGGACATTCCGGGCGAGATCCGAGCCCTCGCGCGCCAGGACCACCCGGATGGGCGGACCCGGCTCGGCGAGGCCGACCAGGCGCATGGCGGCGGTCAGGTTGCCGGCCCCCAGGGCGCGCAGCCGGGCGGCGACGGGTTCGAGCGCCGGCGGGGCCTCGAAGACGAGCCGCGGCGGCGGGGGTGGCGGCGGCGAGACGGCCGGGGCGGGAAGCGCGGAGAGGAGGAGGCCGGCCAGGAGGATGGCGGGCAGTTTGCGATCGGCCATGGCAGGGCCATCTTACTGCCGCCGGGTGAGGTATATATAAGGAAGAACCGCCATGCGCCGCCGCCTCTCCATCGCCCTCTTCCTCCTCGGCAGCGCCGCCCTCGTCCTCGCCGGCTGCGCGGGCGGTGGTCCCGGCGGCCTGTCCTCCCCCCGGGGGGCGACCCGCTACGAGCGGCTGCTCGCGACCCCGCCGCCGCAGCTGCTCCCCGTTCCGGTCGAAGGGGTGGGAGCGGCGAAGCTGGTCGACACCTGGGGAGACGGGCGGGAGGGCGGCCGGGGGCACCAGGGGATCGACATCTTCGCCCGCCGCGGCACCCCGGTCCGCAGCACGACCGAGGGGGTGATCACCGCCAAGGCGCTCCGCGGCCTGGGCGGGCGGATCGTCGACATCACCGGCCCCGGCGGCTACCGGCACTACTACGCCCACCTGGAGGACTGGGCCGCCCAGAAGGAGGGGGACTGGGTCGCGCCCGGCGAGGTGATCGGCTACGTGGGCGACTCCGGCAACGCCGCCTGGAAGGGGACCCATCTCCACTACTGCATCTACACCCCCGCCGGAGAGGCGATCGATCCGTATCCGTACCTGACGGGGAAGCCGGGGCGGCGGTAGGGGACGCCCATGGCTGTAACTTTATAAGCTTCCCACCTTTCCTAGCCCATGCTATAAACGTTACATCAAACATTCAGTCTGCGCGGGCAGACGCAGGGTCGGATCGCGAGACCGGGACGGCCCTGAAGTGGAGCTGCGCCTGCATGGAGGTGGGAGATGAAGGATCGGAATCTCGTCCTGGTTTCTGGCATCGCCTTGAGCGCGTTCCTCCTCGCGCTGCCTGCCCTCGCGCAGCCGAGCCCGCCCTGGTGCAGCGCAGATCCCCTTACCTCGGCGCCGTTGCCAGCACCGAAATGGTCCCAGCTCGATCCGCAGGCCATACCTGACTATAGAAACGTTTCGCAGATCTTTCACGTCAATCAGTCTCTCCGGCTGCTCATCTCCGGCCTGGAGAAGGCGCTGCAGCAACTGAAAGACGGCAAGAGCTTGGCCGGCGCGACGGATATCGACGGCATCTGCCTTTGCAACTGTGGCCGTGACGTCTCCTCCTGGATCGATTTCATCGGCACCACCGTCAAGACGGAGACCGTCGAGGCGCTGCAGAAAACCGAGGACCGCTACCTGCGAGATCTCGACGCGCAGCTCGGCAAGACCCTGAACACGATCGATACAACCGTGCCAGCTTTCCGCCAGGACCTGGAGAAAATTCTCCGCGACACCTGTACGAGCAACCCCAGCCTCTGTACCCCGCAGGTCCCGAATACCGACCCGGACATCCTGTACCAGCACGCCTCGGGGGCGGCCAACGACAAGGTGGAGATGATCTTCAAGACCGAGCTCGCCACCATCCGCCCCCTGGTGGTCGGTCCGAACAACCTGCGCCAGAGGCTAGAAAACCTGCGAGCGGAAGTCCGCGGCCTCCTCACTGCGCTTCCCGGCGCCGATAGCGCTTCGATCGCCGGCGAGCAGGCCAAGGTCCAGCAGGTCCTGGACGACGCCAAGAGCATCCTCGACGATGTCAGGGCGGGCAGCCAGGCGCTCGCCGCCGCCTATCAGGCGGCCGACCTCGCGAGCTGGACGTCCCAGATCGGCCAGGCGGTCAAGGACCGTCTCGCCCAGGACTTTCAGGGCAGCACCGGCAGCAATCTCGGGGAGAAGGTCCTCGCCCAGATCAAGCAGGCGGCCCAGGTTCGCGTGCAGGCGATCAAGACCTCCGCGCAGGACCTTTACAACACGGCCCTCCAGCACCGCTCCTCGATCGATCAGTTCAGCGCCACTTTCACCGATGGGGTGCTCCACGACCTCAAGCAGGTGGCGGGCTGCTACGGCACGACCAAGCGTAGCAAGTGCACCGACGCGATCGGCGGCTTCTGCCAGGGGACGCCCGCAGGGGGCCAGCTTTTCGGTCAGGAGGACCTCACCCTTCCCCTCTGGTATCCCACCGAGGTCTTCAAGGACGGCAAGACCGCCCTGCGCTACGCCCTGGCGACGGTCGACTGGCTGGCGAAAGTCCGGGAGCTCATCGAAAAGGGCCCGTCCCCCAAGCTCCTCGCCGGCGGGCAGAAACTGATCGACGTCTTGAAAAACGGGCAGAAGCTCCTCGATGAGCTCAACCAATACGTCGACACCTACACCGACGGCTTCAACCTCGGCGCCTACTCCGACATTCGGCGCGACCTCCACTTCTGCGTCGGCTATGGCGGCAGCGGCGCCCTCGCCGAGCTCTTTGAGTTCTCGGTGGGAGACAAGCACGTCCGCGGCGGGGCGAGCTACCTTTCAACCAATCTCTCGGAAAAGCACCGTTTCCAGCTCCGGAGCGGCGGCTTCGACCTGAACGTCAACGGCAGGTCGCTCCCCTTGGCCCCCGGCCTGTCGCTCAACTCCCAGATCGACGGCTTCCGGCTCTGGGACAGGTATCACCCGTTCGGGATCCAGGGATTTCCGACGATCAGCACCAAGGACGTCGGCCAATACGACATCTTCAACCTGGCGAGCGAAAAGGAGCTCGAGAACAACGTCTGCGGCGACGGAAAGCCTTGCAATCTGCTGGTGAACGCTCTCTACCAGCCGTACTTTCCGATCATGTACACCCTCCCGTCGTCGGGCGCCCACAAGTGGCCCCGGTCCGGCGTCGACTTCGACCGCGATGCGCCCCTCACCTCGGTCTTCGGAGCGGGCCTGAACCTCGATCTGGAAATGAAGACCTACACCTGGAACATCGCTCCGATCATGGTCTTCCCGGGCGCCACCGTCACCCCCTGGCTGTCGCTCGACGCTGGGATCGACTGGCACTACGGGGCCAACCGCCTGCGCGATACGCTGGTCACGAGCATCAACAAGAACCTCCCTGCTGGGACACAGTTCGATCTCAAGGGATTCAACCGCGACGGTCAGGCGCTCCAGGGGGACGACGTCACGGAGGACGTTGAAGCCGGCGCCCACGTCAACCCGAAGCTCGGCGCCGATTTGACCGTCGGCCTCGACCTCGCGAGCTGGCTCAAAGTGGGGATCACCGCCGACCTCTACGTCGGGGTCGATGTCGCCGCCTCTGGCGCTGGCGGCGTGCTCGACCTCAACCGGGCGCTCGTCGAGACCCTCGCGGTCAGCAACCCTCCCGGCGATGACTGCAAGCCCGTGATCGAGGACAATGTCACCAGCGTCTGCTCCAACACATTTTTCCAGCAACCCGATCGCTGCGCCGGCAAGAAGGACTGCGTCGACCGGTCGCGGCCGTTCCCGGGCAACCAGCTGTACTCGACGGGAACCTATGTCTGCAAAGGGGAGGGGACAGCGTGCGAGAGCCGCGGCTACTGCATGGCCAGGGGGACGATCCTCGCCCACGACGTGACCCGCGAGCAATGCGCTCCAGCCAGAGTTGGGAGCCTGGCCGTTCGAGTCGCGCCGAACACCGAGGGCTTCTTCCCCTACCAGTGCCTGAGCACCTCCCGACCCCAAGTCACCGGCTACAAGGGGGCCGACTGCAACCCGATCGAGTACGGCTACCCCTCGGCCTGCGGCGCGGGCGGAGGCTCCTGCGCCTGCGAGCCCGGCCCTTCCGCCGGCTGCGCCACGGGAAGGAGTTGCGTCGAAGGCGGGTGCCTCCTGAGTTGCGCTACCACCGCGGACTGCGCCAGCGGGCAGGCCTGCCAGGCGAACCGGTGCGTCCTGGCCAATGGCATCCCCTTCGCCGAGCAGATCGTCTGGCGGATGAAGAACGCCGGC
>JAXDLD010000192.1:0-3140 GCA_034666805.1 Acidobacteriota bacterium | reverse complement strand
AACATCTCGCCGCCGAGCTCGATCGGCGGGCCCGCCAACACCGTCTACGTCGGCGATCCCGCCGCGCCGCAGGCGAGCATCGTGGCGCACAGCCGCTACTTCGGGGCCGGCGGCGCCTGCCAGCCCTACCCGGCGACCACGGAGTACTTCGTGCCCGTCGACCCCGTCGGCCTGCTCCCCGCGACCCCTCCCTATACCCTGGTGCCGTTCGCCGCCGCCACCGCGCAGGCGGTCCCCGCCGTGGGCGGCTGGGGGCTCCTGGCGCTCGGCCTGCTCCTCGCCGGCGCCGCGTTCTGGAAGCTGCGGGGGAACCGCGGGGCCGCCACCCCCTGAGGGGACCCGCCGGAGGGCTGGCACGCCCCCTGCTAGCATTGCCGGTCAGATGAGTGTCACCGCCAGGTTTGCCCGCCGCTTCCGCTTCCTGGCGCTCTTCCAGGCGAGCCTGTTCGTGGGCGCCCTCTACGACTTGGGCTTCGCCGTCTTGATGGTGGTGGCGCCGGGGGTGCCGGCGCGGGTGCTCAAGCTGCCGCTTCCGGGCGAGCCGTTCTACCTCTGGGTGCTGGCGACCCTCCTCGCCATGCTCGCCGCCCTCTACGTCCTCGTGGCCCGCGAGCCGCGGCGGTACAGCGGGATGATCCCGATCGCCGTCGCCGGCCGCCTGCTCGGGGCGCTGGCGTTCACCGTGGCGGCGCTCCGCGACCCCCGGCTGCTGCCCGGGATCGCCGTCCTCGCCGTCTGCGACTTCGCCCTGGGCGCCGCGCCGGCCCTCTTCTGGTACCCCGTCCGCAAGTGAAATGCCGACCGTGAAGCGCAGGTTCACCCAGACGACCGGCGAGCTCGTCCTGCTCACCGGCCAGGCGTTCGCCGCCCTCGTCCGCCGGCCGTTCGAGATCGGCCTGTGGGTCGACCAGATGGAACAGATCGGCGTCCGCTCGCTCGGCGTGGCCAGCATCACGACCATCTTCACCGGCATGGTGATGGCCCTCCAGACCGCCTACAGCCTGCCGACCCTGGGGATCAAGTACTACATCGGTACCGTGGTCTCGAAGTCGCTCGTCCGCGAGCTCGGGCCGGTCCTGACCGCGCTCATCGTCGGCGGCCGGATCGGCGCCGGGATGACCGCCGAGATCGGCACCATGAAGGTGACCGAGCAGATCGACGCCCTGCGCTCGATGGCGGCCGACCCGGTCAAGAAGCTCGTCGTACCCAAGCTCATGGCCACTCTCATCATGCTCCCGGCCCTGACCATCCTGGGGGACGCTCTCGGCATCCTGGGAGGGCTGATCGTCGCCGTGCTGCAGCTCGACCTGCCGGCCTCCCTCTACTGGAACGACGTCCTCTCGACTCTCACCCTGGGCGACCTCCTCTCCGGGGTCGGCAAGTCGTTCTTCTTCGGCTACTGCATCACGATCGTCGGCTGCTACAACGGCCTCCACACCGAGGGCGGCGCCGACGGCGTCGGCCGGGCGACGACCAACACGGTGGTTGTGGCGGCCATTCTCGTCCTCATCTCCGACTTCTTCCTGACCAAGCTCTTCATTCTCGCGTGAGAAGTTGGCATGACTTTGCATAGGAGATTGCCCTAGTGGCGGATGCGCTCTACGAGGTGCGCGGGTTGACCAAGAAGTACGGCGACCGGCTGATCCTCGACCACCTCGATTTCGAGGTTCTCCGCGGCGAGTGCCTGGTGGTCCTCGGCCGTTCGGGGAGCGGCAAGAGCGTCACTCTCCGCCAATTGGACGGGCTGGAGCAGCCGGACGAGGGGAGCATCGTGTTCGACGGTACCGACATCTCCCGCCTCGAAGAGCGGGACCTCTACCCCCTGCGCCGGCGGGTGGCCATGCTCTTCCAGAGCGGCGCCCTCTTCGACTCCATGAACGTCTTCGACAACATCGCCTTTCCTCTCCGCCAGCACACCGACTGCCCGGCGGACGAGATCGCCGCCAAGGTCAAGGAGAAGCTCGGGCTCGTGCATTTGAAGGAGGTGGAGGGGAAGATGCCTTCGGACCTCTCCGGCGGGATGCGCAAGCGAGTCGCCCTCGCCCGTTCGCTCGCTTTAGACCCCGAGGTGATGCTCTTCGACGAGCCGACGACCGGCCTCGATCCCATGACCTCGGCGACCATCGGCTCGCTCATCCGCAGCATCCAGAGCGATCTCGGGGTGACGTCGGTCGTCGTCACCCACGACCTGCCGCTCGCCGAGAAGGTGGGCGACCGCCTGGCCTTCCTCTCCGAGGGGCGTTTCGTCTTCGTCGGCGGCTGGGAGGAGGCCCGCGCCACGAAAGATCCGCTCCTGGCGGACTTCCTGGCCGGCCGCGAGGAGGAGATGGATGCCTGAGGATGCCGGGAAGAACGCCGTGAGCGCCGGGCGCGCCGGCCGGGCCGCGCGGGTGGGGATCCTCGCGCTGGTGGCGGTGGCGGCCTTGGCCGTCGCCGTCTTCATGATCGGCCAGGAGAACAACCTCTTCAGCCGCAAGAACCGCTACTTCGTCGACTTGAAGTCGGTCTCCGGGATCAAGCCCGGCAACCCGATCGAGCTGGACGGGGTGGCGGTGGGCGCCGTCGACCGGGTGATCCTGCCGCACGACCCGGCGCAGAAGTTCATCCGGGTCTGGATGAAGGTCGACAAGAGCTACGGGCGCCGGGTGCGCGCCGACACGATGGTCCGCATCCGGACCCTCGGCCTCCTGGGAGACAAGTTCCTGGAGCTCAACTCGGGCAGCCCGAACCTGGCCGAGATCCCCGACCAGGGGCGGGTGAACGCCGCTCCGGCGACCAACGTCGACGCGCTCATCGCCTCGGGCACCGACGTGATGGACAACATCTCGACCATCTCCTTCCAGTTGAAGAACATCCTCGCCCGGGTCGACCGCGGCCAGGGGCTCCTGGGCGAGCTGACCTCGGACTCCGAGCCGAGCCGGCGCTTGAAGGCCAACATCTTCGCCACCCTGGATACGATCCAGCGGGTCGCCAACAAGGTCGACACCGGGCAGGGCCCCCTGCCGCGGATGCTGAACGACCGCGCTCTCGCCGACAGCCTGGCGCGGTCGGTCGACAGCCTCCACGCCGTCCTCGCCTCGGCCCAGAGCGGCAAGGGGCTCGTCCCCGGCCTGCTCAACGATCCGTCGACCCGGCATGAG
>JAXDLD010000191.1:0-3511 GCA_034666805.1 Acidobacteriota bacterium | reverse complement strand
GCCCCCACCACCCCGCCCGCCGGCCCGGAGAGCAGGCTGTCCTTGGCGCGGAAGGCCCCGGCGCGAACGAGGCCGCCGGCGCTCGTCATCACGTGCAAGGCCCCCGCGGGTAGCGCCGCGGCGACCCGTTCGAGGTAGCCCGCGATCGGCTTCGAGAGATAGGCGTCGACTACTGCCGTCTCCGCCCGCGGGAGGATCTTGATGAGCGGCGCGAGATCCGCCGAGAGAGCCACGTGGCGGAAGCCGGCGCGTCGCAGCAGCTCCCCCACCGCCTGCTCGTGGGCGGGGTTCCGGTAGCTGTGCAGGAAAGCGACCGCCGCGGCCTCGAATCCCGCCGCGAGGAGCCGGGCGGCTTCTATAGATAGATGATCCAGGGCGGCGTCGTCCAGGGCCAGGAGAACCGAGCCGTCGGCGGCGAGCCGCTCCGGCACCTCGACCACGGCATCGTAGAGCGGCGCGGGCTTCACGATCCGCAGGGCGAAGAGGTCCGGGCGCTGCTGGGTGCCGATCCGCAGGAGGTCGGCGAAGCCGCGGGTGATGAAGAGGACGGTCCGCGCCCCCTTGCGTTCGAGGAGGGCATTGGTGCCACGGGTGGTGGCCAGCCGCATGGCCATCTCGGGGAGGGGCTCCCCCGGGGGCGTGCCGGTGACCAGGCGAGCGGCGAGGAGCGGTGCCTCCTCGTCCGAACGCAGCTCGCAGCGAGCGCCTGGGGGGATCGGGGCCGCGAGCGGCCGGTCGAGGGTGAGAAGGCCGGAGACGGGGTCGTAGGCGGTGACGAGTGGAGAGTCGGTCTCCTCTCCTCCATCCAGGAGATGGAAGGAGAAGCCGCGAAAGAAATCGGGTGGAACCGCCGGCGCCGGCTCCAGGCGTACCCGATCGGTCTGCCCTTCCGGCGTCTCCCCCACGCGGGCACGGAGGGCGCTCGTCGACAGCACCTTGGCCCGGTGGAGCCGTCCCTCCGGGTCCACGGCCAGGCAGTCGGTGAACGTGCCGCCGGTGTCGATGAAGACGCGCCAGGCCGCCAAGGATTCGGTCCCCCTCCGAAAGGCTCGTATCCTATCCTGAGCGGGAAGAAACGAACGTCGGGGCCGCCTCGCTTCGAAGCCGGATTTATCCGGCGCATCTCATAGCCCGGGGATTTATCCCCGGGCGGGGCCGCGCTTGCTCTCAGTCCTCCCTACAAGCTCTCAGCCCTCCCTACAAGCATGGCTATGGTGGAACGGGAGCAGGGCGATCCCTAACATGCCGACCCAGCGAGATCGGTGGCGTCTCCTTGACGGCGGCTTCGCCCGGAGATAAATCTCCGGGCTATGAGATGCGCCGGATCAATCCGGCTTTTCCAGTGGATGGGGCGTTTCAGTCGAGAGGGACGGCTGAGGTGGCGGCGGAAATGGATTTCCCTGGTCTAGACGCCTTCTCTTGACTCCAGGGCCGCTCTCTTCACCCCCTGCCGCGCGCCTCTCGGCCCGGCGGTACGAAAGCCCTGTATCCTATCCGGACAAGGTGCCGCTCCCCTAAGCGGTCCCGCTGCAACGCCCTGCCGACACTCTAAAATCAAATGCCCGCCATCACGCTCCTCCCGAAGTCCCCCAAGTGGACCCCGACCTCCTGGCAGTCGCGGCCCGCCCTGCAGCAGCCGACCTACCCGGACCGCGCGCGGCTCGACCAGGTCCTCTCCGAGCTCTCCCGGCTGCCCCCGCTCGTCACCTCCTGGGAGGTCGAGCGCCTGAAGTCGCAGATCGCCGAGGCGGCGCGGGGCGAGCGCTTCCTCCTCCAGGGGGGCGATTGCGCGGAGAGCTTCGCCGACTGCAACTCCCAGGTGATCACCGACAAGCTCAAGATCCTCCTCCAGATGAGCCTCGTGCTCGTGCACGGGATGCGGCGTCGGATCATCCGGGTCGGCCGCTTCGCCGGCCAGTACGCGAAGCCGCGGAGCGCCGACATGGAGACCAAGGACGGGCTGACGCTCCCCACCTACCGCGGCGAGCTCATCAACCGGGCGCCCCACACCGCCGCCGATCGCATCCCGGACCCCGAGCTCCTGCTCCGCGCCTACGAGCGCTCCGCCCTCACCTTGAACTTCGTCCGTGGCCTGATCGACGGCGGCTTCGCCGACCTCCATCACCCCGAGTATTGGGACCTGGCCTGGGTCAAGCACTCGCCGAACGCCGAGGAGTACCGCCGCCGGCTGCTCGCCATCTCCGACTCCGTCCACTTCCTGGAGAGCGTCTCCGGCCAGACCGCGGCGGGGATGAGCCGGGTCGACTACTTCACCAGCCACGAGGGGCTCCACCTCCTCTACGAGCAGGCCCAGACCCGGCAGGTGCCGCGCCGCACCGGCTGGTACAACCTCTCCACCCACTACCCCTGGATCGGCATGCGCACCGCCGACTTAGGGGGCGCCCACGTCGAGTACTTCCGCGGTCTGCGCAACCCCATCGGGGTCAAGGTCGGGGCGGGCATGACCCCGGAGGCCCTGGTGGACCTGATCGAGGTCCTCGATCCCGAGCACGAGCCGGGCCGGATCACCCTGATCCACCGCTTCGGCCACGGCAAGATCGCCGCCGGCCTGCCGCCGCTCTTAGACGCCGTGCGCCGCGCCGGCCGTACGGTCCTCTGGGTGGCGGACCCCATGCACGGCAACACCGAGCCCACCGCCTCCGGGATCAAGACCCGGCGCTTCGAGCACATCCTCTCGGAGCTCGAGCAGGCCTTCGAGATCCACAAGGCGGCCGGCTCCTACCTGGGCGGCGTGCATTTCGAGCTCACCGGCGAGGACGTCACCGAGTGCATCGGCGGCGCCCGGGGCCTGACCGAGGCCGACCTCGGACGCGACTACCGCTCGACCGTCGATCCCCGGCTCAACTACGAGCAAGCTCTGGAGATGGCGTTTCTGATCGCGAAAAGGATGGGCTCGGCCCCACCCACCCGGCCCACGCGCCCGGCCGGGGGGTGAAGCGAGAGAGGCGCGCGCCTTACGCCGAGGCCCGGGCCGCCGCCGCGGGCAGGCGGTAGACGATGTCCAGGATCGACTCGTTGCGGAAGGGCTTCTTGACGTAGGCCGCCGCCCCGGCGCGGAGGCCGCGGAGGGTGTCCTCTTCCTTGCCCTCGGTGCTGACGATGACGACCGGGATCCCCGCCAGGGTCGGATCGGCCTTCATCTGGGTGAGGAACTCGAGGCCGTTCATCCGCGGCATGTTGATGTCCAGAAAGATCAGGTCCGTGTCGGGATGCTCGGCGAGCCGCGCCAGGGCCTCCCGGCCGTCCAGGGCGTTGACCATCGTCGTCTTCGGCAGGATCACCGAGAACATCCTGTGGATCAATTTCGAATCGTCGATCACCAGGACCTTGTTAGGCTGCATCTGAAAAACACCCCCGGGAATTTGCATAAGAGCATAGCACAGCGAAAAGCCCTACTCGTAGCGCAGGGCGTCGATCGGGTCGAGGGCGGCGGCGCGGCTCGCCGGGTAGAGGCCGGAGGCCAGGCCCACCGCCATCGCGACCCCGGTCG
>JAXDLD010000190.1:0-8661 GCA_034666805.1 Acidobacteriota bacterium | reverse complement strand
CAGGAGCTGCCGACCCTCCCTCCCTTTCGGCAGCAGGGGGGCTACACCGCCTTCGCCGAGGGCTGGGCCCTCTACTCCGAGCGCCTGGGCAAAGAGGTCGGCTTCTACCAGGACCCCTACAGCGACTACGGCCGCCTCCAGGACGAGATGCTCCGCGCCATCCGGCTGGTGGTCGACACCGGCTTCCACTACAAGCGCTGGAGCCGCGACCAGGTGGTGCGGTTCTTCCACGACCACTCCGCCCAGGATGAAGTCTCGGTGCAGAGCGAGACCGACCGTTACATCGTCTGGCCCGGGCAGGCCCTGGCCTACAAGATCGGGCAGCTCAAGATCCTCGAGCTGCGGGGGAGGGCGGAGAAGGAGCTGGGATCGAAGTTCGACATCCGCAAGTTCCACGACGAGGTCCTGGGCGCCGGGGCGCTGCCGCTCGACGTCCTGGAGAAGCGGATCGACAGCTGGTTTGCGGCGGAGAAGATGGCGTAGGGGCGGGACAGGAGGCGAGGGACGCGCTAGAGTCCCTCGCCGTGCCTCTCCTCCGTCCACTCCGTGATTCCGTCTTTGCCGCCCTCGTCTGGCGTTATGCCTGCCACTCGGCGATGCTGCTGCTCTCCCTCTTCGCCGAGGGCAGGCCGGCGCCGTCGCTCCCCGATACCGTCCTCGCCCACGTCCCGCGGCTCCCCTGGCTCGAAGCCCACAACTACTTGATCTGGCTCCTCTGCTACGTGCCGCCGGCGCTCTGGCTCTGGCGGCGGGACCGGCAGGCCTTTATCCACTTCCTTTACCTGGGGGGGATTTTAAGTCTCCTGCGCGGGTTGACCGTGGGCCTGACCGGCCTGGGGCCGATCGACAGTCCAGACGTCAACGTGGGCCTCCACGGCCGGGCGGTCCTAGCGGCTTGGCTCACCCTGATCAACCCTCTCACCAGTCTCTTCGGCAATGCCGCCCACGTCTACCTGACGAAGGATCTCTTCTTCTCGGGCCACGTCTCGACCACCTTCCTCCTCTGGCTCTACTGCCGCGGCCGCGGCGCCCTGGGAGCGGCGGCGCTCCTCGGTCACTGGCTGACGGTCGCCGTCGTCTTCCTCTGCCACCTGCACTACACGATCGACGTCGTGGGCGCCTGGGCGATCACCTACAGCCTGTACGTTTGGGCGGAGCGGCGGTGGCCGGTGACCTCGCCGGTAGAAGGTGAAATGCCATCCCGGTATTGACGTTCGGTTATACCGAGTAGGATACTCAACAGGAGGAGAGCTACCTACTATGCCGACAGTCAAGACCGCGATCTCGCTCCCAGAGCCCCTTTTTCAGCGGGCGGAGGCGGTTGCGCATGAGCTTCAGATTTCTCGCAGCCAGCTCGTCGCCACGGCGGTTGCCGACTTCCTCAAGCATTACGAAAGAAAGGCGCTGGTCGAGGCCATCAACCAGGCCTTCGAGGACGAGCCGCCGACCTCGGAAGAGAAGAAGTTGTTGCAAGGCATCCGTGCCACGCAGAGAAAGCGGCTGGAGTCCGAGGGTTGATCCGGCAGGGCGACGTCTACTGGTACGACTTCGGGGAACCCTCCGGCTCGGGCCCGGGGTTTCGCCGTCCTTGCATGGTAATGCAGAACGACGCCTTCAATGAAAGCCGGATAAACACGGTCGTGGTCTGCGCCCTGACCTCCAACCTCCGCCGAGCCCGGGTTCCCGGCAATGTTCTCTTGGAAGAGGGAGAAGCGGACCTGGCAGAGCGGAGCGTCCTCAACGTCTCTCAGCTCTTCACCGTGGACAAGGAAGGCCTCCTGGACAAGATCGGGACCCTCTCTCCGGAGCGCGTTCAGCAGGCCTTTGAAGGCATCTACCAGATCTTGAAACCCGAGGGCTATCCGCTCTGACGTGGAGCGGCGCGCCAACTCAATGACCCCTGAAGAGTTCCGGAGCCTCGCGCTCTCGCTTCCCGAGGCCGTCGAGCAATCCCACGTGGGACACCCGGACTTCCGGGTTCGCGGCAAGATCTTCGCCACTTTGGGCTACCCCGATGGGGGTCGGGCCATGGTCAAGCTCACCCACGACCAGCAGGACGCTCTCTCCCGTTCTCGTCCAGAGCTGTTCGCGCCCGTCCCCGGCGGCTGGGGCAGGCGGGGTGCCACCTACGTCACGCTTCAATTCGCCGATTCGGCGACCGTCTACGATGCCCTTCTGATGGCCTGGCGCAACACAGCACCCAAGGGGCTCGTGAAGCTGCACTCCGAGTTGGCGTTGGACCTTTGACGCACTAGCCCGCCGCAGCGCCTTTCAGTCGCCCGGTCAAGTGATCGGCCAGACGGATCGAGAACGCCACGATCGAAAACGTCGGATTCGAAATCCCGGGCGACGCCCAGACCGACGATCCCGCGGCATAGAGATTGTCCATCGCAAACAGCTTGAGGTTCCGGTCGACGACGCCTTCCTGCTCGGTGGCCGCCATCCGTGTCGTGCCGAGGTGGTGGCCGTTGAAGGTCATCCTGTCCCGAATGTCAGCCCAGTCTCCGATAGAGACCGGGCCACCCCCCTTTGCCGTTACCGCCGTGTTGAAGAGGTTCGCCAGCTTATTGAAGTTTTCCGGTTCCCCCTCGTTCAACACCCAATCGGCGATGGTTTGCGGCTGGCCGAAGAGATCTTTGGTATCGGCCAGCCTGATCCGGCTTTCATATTCGGGGATCAACTCGTGGTAGAAGTTGTCGGTCCCGCCCGGTCCGAACCAGCAGCTCCCGGTCTGCTGGGCCCGTAACGCCTCCGCATTCGGGGTCAGCAGGCCGGCCAGAAGCGTGACGGGATAATATTTTGAGCCCGGGTTCTGATACGACAACAGCTGCTGCTCCGGAAAAGTCAGGTAATTGGGGTTCACTGAGACCGCGTCCGCATGCTGGGCGATGGGATGAGCCGCGAGATAACGGCCGACGAGATCGTATTTGTTGCCGACGTCCGACAGCAGCAACTGACGCGCATTGGCGACCGCGCCGCAGGCCAGCACATAGACGTCCGCGCTGACGGTGAATTCGCCCAACGGCTTGGGGTTGGTACGGTCGTCGTTCATAACGCCGACGGTCAGCGTGCTGACGCTGCCCCCCTGCTGCACGATGTTCAGAAGAGTGGCATTCAGGATGACACGCACCGGGCTCTCGCCGATCGTCTTGCCCCCGACTTTGAGGGCCTGGAACTGCAGGTTCATACCCGGTACGAACTGGTACATGTCGACATCGAAGCCTTCCAGGTTGGCGACGGACAGCCCCAACTCGTTGGCCCAGAACTCGGCCGTGAAGTTGTATCCGGGAGTGCCGTCGGGCGCATAGTAGTCGCCATACAGGCCGAGAAACATGCACGCCTTGGCATAGTAGGGATCGAGATCCGCGCGCGTGATCGGCCAGGCCGGGAAGGCGGGCGGCCGCTTTTCAAAGGTGATCGCATCGAGAGGCCGTGACTGACCACCCCAATGCGTCGACGTGCCGCCATAAATCCGATCCCTTTCCCAGGCGCCCGAGGTGAATTGGGGCGTCGGCCGGATGAGGAATTGCGGCTCGTTGTGGGCGAACTGCCCGAGCGACTGTCCGTTGTACAGGAGCGTGTTTTCATTGTACTGATAGGAGTTTTGCACCGGGCTGTTCGGACCCGTGGGGTTGAAGCTGCGGCTGCCCTCGAGCAAGGTGACGTCGATCCCCTGATGGTGGAGGAACCAGGCCAGAGTGATGGCGGCCGGACCGGTTCCTACAATGCAGACCTGTGTCTTGAGGGTTCGGTTGAGATGGTCTTTGCCGTACTCGATCATCGCTAGGTGTCCTCGCGCTCTTCTTTGAGGTGCATGTTCTTGTGGCCACCTTCGTTGTTGCAGCGCCGCACGCAGACTCTGGTGGTGACACCCTCGGGACCCGAGCCGAACCTCCACATCGTCTGGAGATAGTCGCCCTCCGGTCCCTGCTGTTCGACCCGAACCGTCGAGATGCGATTCGCCGTATCCGTGTACTCGACGGCCACCTCACCCGGGGCGACATCGAAGTGCCGGTGGAGGAGACAGACTCCGAACCGCTCCGTCGAGCCATGCTTCGCCAGCACCTGGCGAATCTCCTCGAGAACCACGTAATCATGAGCGTCGACGGGTTTCACGTCGTCGACCTCGACCAGGGACGACCATTGCACGGTCTCGAGAATCACTGCTCCGTTGGGAGCCTGAGAAGTAGAGCCACCGCCGTGTTGCATCGCGCTTTCCTCCTTAAGGATGTATGTCCTACGGCTTCTCGTACGCCGGCGGCAGGACCCCGCCCAAGCTCTTGTAGCGGTCCCGGAGCTCCGTCTGCCGGGTCTTCCTCGGCATCTCGACGCCGCGGATGAAGACGCGCTCGGCGGCGCTCGTCACCTCCAGGGGATCGCCGTCCCAGATCACGACATCGGCCTCCTTGCCCGGCTCCAGGGTGCCGAGCCGGTCGTCTAAGTGCCAGATGCGGGCCGGATTGACTGTCATGGCGCGCAGGGCCTCGTCCCAGGGGAGGCCGTTGGCCACCGCGTTGCCGGCCAGCTGGCGGAGGTTCCGCGCGTTGTGCGCGTCGCCGCTCATGAAGGCGAAGCTCACCCCCGCCCGGTGCAGGCGGGCGGCGTTTTCGAGCGTCGCCCCGAGATGCTCGAAGCTCGCCGGCAGGTCGGACAAGGGATTGATCAGCACCGGCACCTGGGCCGCGGCGATCTGGTCCGCCACCATCCAGGCCTCGTCACCGCCGGCCAGGATGAGCTTGAGGTGCCGCTCCCGGCCGAGCCGGAGGGCGGCCTCGATGTCGCTCGCCCGGTCGACGGCGACGACCAGCGGCAGCTCCCCCCGGGCGACCGGCACCAGCGCCTCCAAGTCGAGCCGGGAGAGGGTGTAGGGCCGGCGTTCGGCCTTCTCCCAGGCCGCCTTGTGGGCGGCGTAGTCGAGGGCGTCGTCGAGCGCCTCCCGGAGGAGGAGCATCGCTCCCGCCCGCGAGCCGCCGGCCAGGCGGGCGCCCTGCTCGCCCAAGGTGGCGAACATGGCGGCGGGGGAGCGCACGAGGAGGTCCGGCCCCAGCCCTAAGTGGATGACCGCCCCGCGGCCGGCGATCAGGCTCTTGCCGTTGCCCGGCGCCACCACGGCCCGGGTCAGCCCCTCCACCCGGTTGATGGGGATGAGCATCGAGCGCGGGTTGATGGCGTCGGCGACGTCGAAGGCGGCGGTGATGCGATCGTTCTGGTCGACGCCGTCGCGGGTGCCGGCGACCGCGTTCACCTCGACCAGGCCCAACTGGGTGAGGGAGTCGAAGAGCCCGGGCGTGACCACCTTGCCGCGGCCGTCGATCCTCCGCGCCCCGGCCGGCACCGGGATGCCCCGGCCCACGGCACGGATGCGGCCGTCCTCGATCAGCACCGTGGCGTCTTGAAGCGTGCCCGCGCTCCCCATGGTGTGTACGGTGGCGCCGACGATCGCGACGGTGGCGCTCGTCTCGGCGCCCGCCGGACCCCAGGCGGCGAGCAGGCAGGCGACGACCGCCAGGCCCTGCGCCAGGTTCCACTTCATGCGCGCGCTCATCGGCCACCTCCCGCGTTCATGCCCAGCGAGAAATCCATCTCGGGCTGGCGTTTGGGATCGTCGCGGTCATAGAGCAGGGCGCCGTCGACATAGACCTTCTCCGCGTGGCTGTAGACGCTGAACGGGTCACCGCTCCACAGCACCACGTCGGCCATCTTGCCCGCTTCGAGCGAGCCGGTCTGCTTGTCGATCCCCATGGCCTTGGCCGGGTTGATCGTCAGCCAGCGGATCGCCTGCTCGCGGGTGATGGGGATGCCGGCCCGGTTGCCCGCCGCCATCGCCTTCGCCGCCTCCTGGTTCAGGCGCTGGATGCCGTCCGCCGAGTCCGAGTGGACGATGGCGCAGGCGCCCGCCTTCTCGACCAGGGCGATGTTCTCGCGGATGCCGTCCAGGGCCTCCATCTTGAAGCCCCACCAGTCGGCCCACATCGCCGAGCAGATCCCCTCTTTCGCCAGGAGATCGGCGATCTTGTAGGACTCGACGGCATGGTGGAAGGCGCTGATCTTGTAGCCGAACTCCTTGGCGACGTCGATCATCACCGCCATCTCGTCCGCCCGGTAGCAGTGGTTCTGGACCAGGATCTCGCCGTTCAACACCCCCACCAGGGTCTCCATCTCGATGTCTCTGCCCGGTGGATCGGTCTTCTCGCCCTTCTTGACCTTGTCCCGGTAGCCCTCCCACTGGCGCTTGTAGTCGGCGGCCTTGGCCCAGGCCTCGCGGTCGCCCGCGATGTTGCCCATCCGGGTCGAGGGGGCGCGCCCCTTCTCGCCGTAGACCCGCTTGGGGTTCTCGCCGCAGGCCATCTTGAGCCCATAGGGGGCGCCGGGGAACTTCATCGCCTGCACCGTGCGGGCCGGCACGTTCTTGACCGTGACGCTCCGGCCGCCGATCAGGTTGGCCGAGCCGGGGAGGATCTGCATGGCGGTCACCCCGCCGGCCAGGGAGAGGGGGAACTGCGGGTCCTGCGGCCAGACCGAGTGCTCGGCCCAGACGTCGGCGGTCACCGGATCGGTCGCCTCGTTGCCGTCCTCCAGCCCCTCGACCCCGGGCGACGCGTAGACCCCCAGGTGCGAGTGGATGTCGATGATCCCCGGAGTCACCCACTTGCCCGTGCCGTCGACGACGACCGCTCCGGCCGGCGCCTCGACCGTCTTGCCGACGGCGGCGATCCGGCCGTCCCTGAAGAGCACCGACCCGGCCTCGATCCGGTCGCCGGCGGCGGTCAGCACCGTGGCGTTGCGGATCAGGGTCGGCGGGGAGGGGATCGGCTTGTAGGTGGAAGGATAGAGGTTGGCGGGCGTTTCGACCGGCGTGCCCGGGGCGGGCGGCTTGGAGCTTCCGGCATTCGCTGGATGGGAGGGGGCGCTGGCGCAGGCCATGGCGGCGATGCCGGCGATCCCGAGGGCGAGAAGAAGACCCATGCGAAGACTCTCTCGACTCGATATCATGGACACCTCGATAGAAAATGTCGGGGTCGATCCTACATCGAGTAGAAGTAGAAGAGGAACGCGAATGCCTGAGACGACCAAAACCGCCGAGCTGGTGCTCATCGTGGACGACGAGCCGGGGATCCTCACGACCCTGGGCGGCATCCTATCCGACGAGGGCTACAGCACCCTCTGCACGACGAGCGGGGCCGAGGCCTTGAGCCTCTACGCGGAGCGGCGGCCGGCGGTGGTCTTTTTGGACATCTGGCTGGCCGACCGGGACGGCCTGGAGACCCTCCAGGCGCTCCGCGAGGCCGACCCCACGGCGGCGGTGATCATGATGTCGGGCCACGGCACGGCGGCGACCGCGGTCAAGGCGATCAAGATGGGAGCCTTCGACTACCTGGAGAAGCCCCTCTCCTACAAGCGGGCGGTCGAGGCGGCGGCCGGGGCGCTCTCCTACAAGCGGGCTTTGGGCGAAAGAGGCGAGCGGGGCGAGAGGGGCGACCTCCTGCCCGCCGCCGGCCTGCCGCCCGAGCGCCAGCTCACCCCTCCTCCCGCCCTGCGTCTGCTCGCGACCACCGGCCGGCCGCAGCGCACGCTCCGGCAGAGCACCGTGGTCTACGGCCTGGGCCTCCACTCGGGGCAGAGCACCGGCATGTCCCTCCAGCCCCTCCCTCCCGACAGCGGCATCCACTTCATCACCCTGCCGACCGGCGTCGAGATCCCCGCCCACGTGGGGGCGGTGGCCGACACCGACTATGCCACGACCCTGTCCGGAGACGGCGAGAACATCCGCACGGTCGAGCACCTGCTCTCCGCCCTCCACGCCTGCGGGGTGGGCAACCTCTTGATCAAGGTGCACGGCGAGATCCCGGTCCTCGACGGCTCGGCCCTGGAGTTCTGCCGTCTCCTGGAAGAGGTGGGCTTGGAGGACCAGCCGGAGCCGCAAAAGGAGGTGGTGATCGATCGCCGCTACGAGGTGAACGGGGGCCCCGGAGGGAGCAGCGAGAAGCTCCTCGCCATCGAGCCCGGGGACGGCTTCTCGGTCTCCTATCTGCTCCGCTACCCGCCGCCCCTGGGGGAGCAGTACTACGATTTCCACCTGGCCGACTTCGAAACCTACAAGCGGGAGATCGCCCCGGCCCGCACCTTCGGCTTCATGAAGGACCTGAAGATGATGAACGAGCTCGGCCTGGGCTCGGGCGGGCGGCTCGACAATTTCATCCTCGTGGGCGACGACGAGATCATCAACACCGAGCTCCGCTTCCCGGACGAGTTCGTCCGCCACAAGATCCTCGACATCGTGGGCGACCTCTATCTCCTGGGCTACCCCATCCGCGGCAAGGTCACCGCGCGGTTGACGGGGCACCGGGACAACATCGCGCTGTTGAAGAAGATCCTGGCGGAGAACGGGTAGGGGCGGGGGGTCCCACCGACCCCTCCGCAGCTTCCAAGTCAGCGTTGGCGGGAGGCGGTAGAGACGGCCCAGGTCCTGAACGATATCGTCTCGGAGGCCACGGGGACCGCGGGACGTCTCCGCCGGGGCAACGCCCCGGCCTTGGAGTTGCCCCGGTTTCGTGGACACATAGCCCCTTTCTTGTAAGGGGGAGAAGGAGTCCATGATGCCGAGAGGTCGTCTGCCGTATCCGCTGGAGTTCCGTGGTCGTATGGTGGAGCTGGTTCGAG
>JAXDLD010000189.1:0-4152 GCA_034666805.1 Acidobacteriota bacterium | reverse complement strand
GAGCCGCCCGCCCCCGGGACGTAGATGAAGCTGCCGGCGAGCACGGCGTGGAAGACCGGCTCCCAGGCCGGACCCGTGGGCTGCTTGCTGTAGGGCGCTGGCTTCCAATCGCTCGCGAAGCTCCACTTGGCGACCAGGGCGCCGTTCTCCCAGTGCAGCCGCTTCTCGTTCCAGGTCTGGGTCTCCCAGTGGTCGAGGCTGGTGTAGGTGCCGCTCTTGAACTCCATGTAGACGTTGTCGCCGTCCAGGAGCGGCGCCTGGAAGTGGGCGAGGAGGTCGGGGGCGGACAGGGGATCTGCCTGCTCCTGCTGCACGAACGGGTCGTAGACGATGTCCTGGAGCAGGTGGCGGGCAGGCTGTCCAATGGTCGACACCGCACCCGTGTGCTGCGGGTTCTGGCCCCACTGGGGCCACTCCTGGGCCGAGGCGGCGAGGGCCGCCACCCCGAGGGCCGCGGTGAACAGCGCGAGAGCTCTCCGATTCATATCCTCTCCTTCTCCCAGCTGCCTGGGATCAAAAAAACAGACCTACCGGCAAAGGGTCAGTGGATGTTACGAATAATAATGGAGATTACGCCCACGACTGGAGGGCGTCAAGAGCAAACCGAAGGTTACGAAAAGCCGGTTGCGGAGCTTGGGAAAGCTGCCCTCAGCCGAGCTTCTCGGGGGTGAAGGAGGGCGGGTCGCTCGCCGGGAAGGACTCGTCGGACTCCTCGTCGATCCGCTCGTCCAAGTCCGCCGGTACCGCCGGGGAGCCGGGGGATGCCGGCTCGGCTTCGGGCTGGCGTTCCTCGCGGGAGTCCTCGCCCCAGTTCTTCCGCCGCCCGCCTCCCGACCCTTCCCCTTCGTTCGCCCGCCAGCCGCTCTGCGCGTCGTTGTCCATGCTGAGATCCTCCTCCCCGCTATTGTGCCTGTTTTCGGGTCACGGTTGCGCGTCAACCCGCCTTCCTCTATCCTGCGAACGAAAATTCCGAGGCCCTGGCCTCGCCAACATCGCCTACTGGAGGAGCCGAGCCGTGAAGAGAGCGATCCCCGTCCTCGGGTTCACCTGCCTGGCCCTGGCCGCGGGTGCCGCCGTCTCCCAGACCCCGCCGGCGCCGCCAGCGCCTCCCGCCGCCGCCCCGGCGCCGTCCGCGCCCCCGGCCCCGCCGCCCTGCGCCGGACCGGAGTTCCACCAGCTCGACTTCTGGATCGGCGACTGGAACCTGACCCACCGCGCGCGGGTGGCCCGCGACAAGGACGAGTGGCAGGACGGCACGGGGACCAACAGCATCCGCTCGATCCTCGACGGCTGCGTCTTCGAAGAGCACTTCGAGGACAAGAGCCAGGGCTTCCACGGCCAGAGCGTGTCGATGTACAACCCGGCCCTCCACAAATGGCAGCAGACCTGGGTCGACAACGCCGACACCTACCTCCTGTTCACCGGCGGGCTCGAGAACGGCCGGATGATCCTCTCCACCGCCGCCACGATCGACGGCAAGCCGGCGGTCAAGCGCATGGTCTTCCACGACGTCAAGCCCGACAGCTTCGACTGGGACTGGGAGAATTCGATCGACGGCGGCAAGAGCTGGGTCGCCATGTGGAAGATCCACTACACCCGGCGCAAGTAGGATAGAAGATGAAAACGGAGCGCCATGACTGGACGGACGAGGAGATCGGCGCGGTCTACGCGCAGCCGTTCCCAGACCTCCTCTTCGCGGCGCAGGGGACCCACCGCGAGCACCACGACCCCGGTAAGGTCCAGCTCTGCACCCTCCTCTCGATCAAGACCGGCGGCTGCCCCGAGGACTGCGCCTACTGCCCGCAGAGCGCCCGCTACGAAACGCCGGTCGACGCCTCCTCGCTGCTCGACGTGGACGAGGTGCTCGCCGCCGCCCGGGAGGCGCGGGAGAACGGCTCGACCCGCTTCTGCATGGGGGCGGCCTGGCGACAGGTGAAGGACGGCCGTGAGTTCGAGGAGGTGCTCGCCATGGTGCGCGGGGTGCGCGAGTTGGGGATGGAGGCCTGCTGCACCCTGGGGATGCTGACGGCCCAGCAGGCGGAGCGCCTGGCCGAGGCCGGCCTCTCGGCCTACAACCACAACCTGGACACCGGCCCCGCCTACTACGACCGGATCATCACCACCCGCACCTACGACGACCGCCTGCGCACCCTGGAGCACGTGCGGACGGCGGGGATCTCGGTCTGCTGCGGCGGCATCCTCGGCATGGGGGAGAGCCTGGCGGACCGGATCGCTCTCCTGGGGGTGCTCGCCCGCATGGACCCGCACCCGGAGAGCGTCCCCGTCAACGCCCTGGTCCAGGTCGCCGGCACCCCGCTGGCGGACTCCGGCGTCCCCCCGGTCGACCCCATCGAGCTCGTCCGGCTGATCGCCACCGCCCGCATCGTCCTGCCGCGGTCCCGGGTGCGCCTCTCGGCCGGCCGGACCGAAATGTCGCCCGAGACCCAGGCCCTCTGCCTCCTGGCCGGCGCCAACTCGATCTTCACCGGCGAGCGGCTCTTGACCACCCCCAACCCGGGCGAGGACCACGACCGGGCGCTGCTGGCGAAGCTCGGGCTCCAGCCGCTCTCTTTATGAGGCCGCTCGCGGCCGAGCTCCGCGAGCGGCTCGCCGCGCTCAAGGCGGTGGGGCTCTCCCGCCAGCTCCTCCCGGCCGGCGGCCTCGACTTCGCCTCCAACGACTACCTGGGGCTGGCCCGCGACCCGGCTCTCCGCGCCGATCTCCTCGCCCGGCTCGCCCATCTGCCGGTGAATACGCCTCTCTTCGCCCCGGCCTCGCGCCTGCTGGGCGGCACCCTTCCCGCCCACCTCGCCTTGGAGGAGCGGCTGGCGCGCTTCAAGGGGACCGAGGCGGCGCTTCTCTTCCCCAGCGGCTACCAGGCGAACGTCGGCCTCCTTTCCGCTCTCCTGGGGCCGGGCGACCGCGCGATCTCGGACGCCGCCAACCACGCCAGCCTGATCGACGGCCTGCGCCTCGCCGGCTGCACTCGGCGGATCGTCCCCCACCTCGATTTCGCGGCGATCGAGCGCGAGCTGGCGGCGGCTAAATCCGAGAGCCCGGGAGCGGGGCGCACGTACCTCGTCACCGAGTCCCTGTTCAGCATGGACGGCGACGTCGCCCCGCTCGACCGCTACGTCGACCTGGCCGAGCGCCACGGCGCCTCGCTGATCGTCGACGACGCGCACGCGACCGGCCTCTACGGCGAGGCGCGGGGCTCAGGGCTCGCCGAGAGCTTCGGGGTCGAGCGCCGGGCGGCCGCCATCGTCGCCACTCTGGGCAAGGCCCTCGGGGTCGCCGGCGGCTTCGTGGCCGGGCCGCGGGTGCTCATCGACTACCTGATCAGCCGCTGCCGCTCCTTCCTCTTCACCACCGCCCCTCCTCCCCTTCTCCTCTGCGCCGTCGAGGCCGCCCTCGACCGCATGGAGGCGGAGCCGGAGCGGCGGCGGCGCGCTCTTGGATTGGCGGAGCGCCTGCGCTCCCGCCTGCGGGAGGCGGGCCTCGACTGCCTGGCGTCGCAGGGCCCCCTCGTGCCGGTGGTCCTGGGGGAAAACCGGCGGGCGGTCGCCGTCGCCGAGGCCCTGGCAGCCCGCGGCTTCGACGTCCGCGCCGCCCGCCCGCCCACCGTGGCGCCGGGGACCGCCCGGCTGCGCATCTCGGTCCATGCCGACCGTACGGAGGAGGAGGTGGACGCCCTGGCGGTGGCGCTCTTGGCTGTCCTGGAGGGCGAGCCGGCGGGTGGGGAGGGTGGGCGTTGAGCGCGATCGCGGTCGTCGGCACCGACACCGGGGTGGGGAAGACCGTGATCTCGGCGGTGCTCGCCGCCGCCTGGGCCAGCCGCGAGCCGGTCGCCTACTGGAAGCCGGTGGCGACCGGGGGGTATCCCGGTGACCCCGACCGGGACGCGGCGATCGTCGCCCGTCTCCTCGGTCCCGAGGTCCAGGTCCTGCCCGAGACCTACCTCTTTCCCGACCCCCTCTCGCCCCATCTCGCGGCACGGCTCGTGGGGGCCACGATCGAGCCGGCTCGGCTCCTCGCCGAGCTTGCCAGCCATCGCGCGGGCGGCCGGGCCCTCGTCGTCGAGGGTGTCGGTGGGCTCCTGGTGCCGCTCACCGAGGACGGCTACCTCCTGGCCGACCTCCTCGTCGCGGCCCG
>JAXDLD010000188.1:0-4592 GCA_034666805.1 Acidobacteriota bacterium | reverse complement strand
TGTCAGGGGAGATTTTCGTATGCTGCCCAGAGAGACAGAGCGCAGTTCCCCCCGCCGCCATGCCCGGGTCCTCCCGGTCCTCTCGATCCTCGCCAGCCTGATTCCCGCCGCGGCCGTGGTGCACGCCCAGAGCCTCGACGGCTCCCGGGAGTCGCTCATCCGGCAGAACCTGGAGGCGCAGGAGCAGGGCTTCAGCTACCTGCGCACGGTGGCGGACGTCCAGGAGTTCTCCAACCTGGGCCTCCTGGTCCCCGTCCATGGCACCGCCGACTACGAGCTGGCCGGGGACGAGGTCTCCTTCCCCGTCGCCCGCCCCGAGGTCAAGACCTTCCTCGACTGGTTCGGACGGCACTATCACGCGAGCTGCGGTGAGCCGCTGGTCATCACGAGCCTCACCCGCCCGACGTCGCGCCAGCCGCGCAACGCCTCGGAGATCTCGGTCCACCCAACCGGGATCGCTCTCGACATCCGGCGGAGCGACCGCACGGCCTGCCGGGCCTGGCTGGAGGCCAACCTCCTGGACCTCGAGGGCAAGGGGGTGGTCGAGGCGACCCGCGAGCGCTGGCCGGCGCACTACCACGTCGCGGTGTTCGGGCCCGCCCTGACCAAGTACCTGGGCGGCCAGCCGGACGAGCCGTCGATCGACATGAAGGTCGCGGCCCTCTCCGAGGAGCCTCCGGCGGCCCGCGCGCACCGTGGCTCGCACGCCCGCGGCAGCTACAGCTCCTCGTCGCGCTCCACGGTGGCCGTGGGCCGTGGCCGGGGGCGTCACCGCTCGCGCGGCGCCCGCGCCGCCGCGGTGAACCGCGGCAAAAGTTACCGGGTGGGCCGCGGCGACAACCTCTGGCGGATCGCCCGCCGGAACGGCACGAGCGTCGCGGTGATCAAGCGCGCCAACGGCCTGCGCCGGGACAGCGACTTGAAACCCGGCCAGGTGCTGTCGATCCCCGGGAAGTAAGTAGCTCGGGATATATCGGGATACTGGCTGGAACCTCTCGGCCCGGGGGCGACCCCGGGCCGAAGTGCTTTCAGGCCCCCGGGACCAGAACCTCAGGACTCACCCGCCAGGCCACGATCTTCCGCTCCAGGCCCTTCAACTGGAAGTCGCCCAAGGGCTCGGTGGCGATCGCGCCTCCGAGCAGGCGGTGGGTCTCGGGCCCTAAGACGACGTCCCCCGGGCGGGCGACGAAGGCCTCCAGCCGGGCGGCGACTTTGACCGTGTTGCCGAGGACCGTGTAGTCGACCCGGCGGCGGCTGCCGATGTCGCCCACGACCACGGGACCGCTGTTGACGGCGACCCGGGCCTGCCAGGCCGGCAGGCCCATCTCGGCCCGCCGCACCCCCCATTCGGAGAGGCGGCGCTGGATTTCGACCGCGGCCCGAACCGCCCGCAGGGCATGGTCGGCCTGCGGCACCGGGGCGCCGAAGAAGGCCATGACGCAGTCGCCGATGAACTTGTCGAGGGTGCCGGAGACCTCGAAGATCGCCTCGACCGCGAGCGAGAGGAAGGCGTCCAGGAGGTCCGCCACCTCCTCGGGCCGCGCCTTCTCCGAGAACGAGGTGAAACCCACGAGGTCAGCGAAGAGCACCGAGGCCTCGGCCGCCCGCGGCCGGCGGAGGCCCAGCCCCGCCCCCATCCCCGCTTCGCCGGACGCCGTCGGCTCGTCCTCCCGCAAGACCTCCTCGATCACCGCCGGCGAGTGGTAGCGCTCGAGCCGGCTCCGCACCTGGCGCTCGCGGTCGGCCTTTTTCGCGTAGCGGATGCGCTCGACCGCCACCGCCACGTAGTTGGCGAGGGCGGTCAGGAAGTCGAGGTCGCGCTCGTTGAAGGCGCCGACCTTGAACGGCGAATCGAGCTGGACGACCCCGATGATGCTGACCCCCGACCAGAGCGGCGCGCACATGGCGGCGCGGATCTGGTGCAGGCGGATCGACTCGCCGCCCGAGAGCCGCTGGTCGCTCATGGCGTCGTAGGTCACCAGGGCCACCCGCTCGCGCATCAGCGCCTTCAGCATGGTGCGCGACACCGGCACCTCGGCCGTAGGCCGGAGCTGCACCTGGTCCTTGACCCGCGCCAGCTCGCAGACCAGCTCCTCCGAGTCGTCGCGCAGGAGGATGAAGCCGCGCTCGACCGGCAGGGCCTGGAAGGCGATGTCGAGCATCCGCGCCAGCACCTCGTCGATCGAGTCGGCGGTGATGAGCACCTGCCCCAGGCGAGTGAGGAAGCCGAACATCCGGTTGGCGTAGCCGTCCCCGCTCTCGGCCGCGTGGGGGGCGGGGGCGGGGCCGCTGGCCGCGACGCCGGCATTCAGGATGCTGGTCCCCGCGCCCGGCCCGGCCGGCTGCGCCAGGCCGTAGTCGGCGGCGAAGTCGGCGAGCGGCCGGATGATCGTCGCGTTGGCGATGCTGGCCAGACCGTCGCTCTCGGGGGCGACGGTGCGGCCCGTGGGGAGGGCCGGCGTGGCGCGGTCGGGCGTGATGCCGCCGGCATCCTCCACCACCAGCTCGAAGACGCCGACCCCCAGCCGGTCTCCCGGCTCGAGCGGCGCGGCCTTGACGAGCATCCGGTTGACCTCGATGCCGTTGGTGCTCATGAGGTCGTGGATCGACCAGCCCTCCTCGCCGCGGCGCAGCTCGGCGTGGTGGCGGGAGACTGAAACGTCGGGGAGCACGACCTCGTTGTCGCTCCCGCGCCCCAGGCGGACCCGGGAGCCGGAGAGCGCGAACGTGCGCGCCTCACCGTCAATGAGGAAACGTAACCGCAGCATGGGAAAGCCCTTGGCCCCGATCATACCCGAGGGAAGGCCCGGGTGGGGCCTTAAAAGCCTAGGACGCGGGGAGGAACGAACGCCAGACGGCCTGCCCGGCCTCGGGCGCGAAGCGGCCGCTTTCGAGGAGCCGGGTGAAGGCGGCCACCACCGTGGGGCAGAACTGGCTGCCGGTCCCGGTCTGGATCTCGGCCGCGGCCCGCTCGGGCGGCAGGCCGGGGCGGTAGGGACGGCTGGTGGTCATGGCGTCGTAGGTGTCGGCGACGGCGATGATGCGGGCGAGGAGGGGGATCTCGTCGCCGCGGAGGCCGTCCGGATAGCCCCGGCCGTCCAGCCGCTCGTGGTGGTTTCTCACCCCGGGGAGGACCCGGCGGAGGTCGGTGATCGAGGCGAGGAGCTCGGCGCCGTCCACTGGATGCCGGTTCATGATCTGCCGCTCCTCGGCGTCGAGGGCACCGGGCTTGCCCAGGATCTCGTCGCGGACGAAGATCTTCCCCACGTCGTGGAGGGTGGCGGCGAGCCAGAGCTCCTCCAACTCCTCGCGCGAGAAGCCCAGCTCCTCGCCCAGGAGGACCGAGTAGCTCATTACCCGGCGCACGTGGCCGCCGGTGTAAGGGTCCTTCCTCTCGATCGCCTCGGCCCAGGCGATCACCGTCTCCATGAACTGCCGCCGCCGCGCCGCGTAGAGCCGGGCGTTCTGAAGCGGATGGGCGAGGATCGCGGCGAAGAGCCGCATCCGCCGCAGGTCGTCCTCTAAAAAGCGGTCGCGGCCCACCGGGTTCAAGAGCTGGAGGACGCCGATGACGGTGCCATGGGCGACTAACGGCACGGCGAGGATCGCCCGGGTCTTGAAGACGTCCTGGTGATCGCCCCGCCAGCGCGGGTCGGCGGCTACGTCGTTGACCAGCTCGGCCTCGCCCGAGCGGGCGACGCACCCCACGATCCCCTCTCCCAAAGGCACCCGCAGGCCCCGGATCTCCCCCGCAGCCCGGCCGCGCACGACCCTAAAGAAGAGCTCGGCCTTGGCTTCGTCGAGCTCCCAGATCGAGCTCGTCTCGGCGTGGCAGACCTCCTCGGCCCGCACCAGGGCGAGGTCCAGGACCTGCCCGAGGTCGAGCGTGCCGGCGAGCTGGACGCCGATTTCGAACAGGGTCTCGTACTCGGCGAGACGCCGTTCGAGGTCCGGTTCGGGCTGGAATCGTTGAATGGCTTCCATGGGTCCTCGAAGATACCCTACGAAAACGGGGCCCTCGCCGTCCAGGCGCCCTCAGGCGCTGAGAGACTCCAGGTCGCGCTGGAGCTCGGCGACCGTGGGGTAGCGCGCCGCCGGCTCCTTCTCCAGGCAGCGCAGGATGATCCGCTCCAGGCGCTCGGGGATCTCGCTCCAGTGCGTGCGCGGCGGCGCCGGCGGTTCCTTCAAATGCTTCATCATCAGCTCCATCGCGGTCGGCGCCGAGAACGGCAGCGCGCCGGTGAAGATCTCGTAGAGGACGATCCCGGTCGAGTAGATGTCGGCCCGGGCGTCGACCTCGTGCCCCTGGAGCTGCTCCGGAGCGAGGTACTGCGGGGTGCCGACGATGAAGCCCACCTGGGTCTGCCCCGGGGCCATCCGCTCGATGGGCCGGGCGATGCCGAAGTCCATGAGCTTGGCGTTGCCGGCCTGGGTGAGGATCAGGTTCTCGGGCTTGATGTCCCGATGCATCACCCCTACCGCGTGAGCGGCGCCCAGGCCGGCGCAGAGCTGCTTGCCGAGCCGCAGGCCGGCCGAGTAGGGGAGGCGCTGGGTCTGGTCGAGGAGGTAGCGGAGCGTCACCCCGCGCACGT